>DASSQM010000186.1:0-5488 GCA_035702465.1 Anaeromyxobacter sp.
TCGACCCCGACCGCGACCTCGACCCCGATCGCCGCCCCGACCTCGAAGGCGAAGCCGAAACCCAAGCCCGCGAAGCGGACCGCGTCGAAGACCGCTCCCGCGCTGAAGCGCGGCGCGAAGCCCGCGTCGGCGCCCGCCAGCGCCGCTGCGGCGGCGGCGCTGGGCGAGGGGAAGGGGATGCTCCTCGTGGCCGCGCCCGCCGATGCCGAGGTGTTCCTCGACGAGCGGCGGATCGGGCGAGGGAACGTGCACCTCGAGATCCCCGAGGGCGCGCACCGCATCGAGGTTCGGCTCGGGGAAGCGCGCGTCGCGGAGAACTTCACGCTCGCCGCGGGCGAAACGTGGACCTACGACGTCACGCCGACGTCGGCGCCGTGATCCCGGCTAGTGCTCGTGGCCGTGCGCGCCGTGGGCGTGGCCGTGCTCCTTCTCCTCGTCGGTCGCCTCGCGGACCTCGCGCACGGTGACTTCGAAGTGAAGCGTCTTGCCGGCGAGCGGGTGGTTCAGGTCGATGACCACGTTCTCCGGCCGCACCTCGCGGATCGAGAACGGCACCGGCTGGCCGTCCTGGCCCTCCGCGGTGAGCTCCATCCCGACCTTGGGGTCGAAGCCCGCGGGGAACGCGGAGCGCGGCACCTCCTGCACGCCGCGCGGATCGTGCTCGCCATACCCTTCGGCCGGCGCCACCACGACCTTCTTCGACTCGCCGACGTCCAGGCCCTCGAGCGCGGACTCGAGCCCGGGGACGATCTGCCCCTCGCCGTGCAGGTAGGTGAGGGGGTCACCGGGCGCCGACGCATCGACCACCTGGCCGTCGCCGAGGTGGAGCGAATAGTCGATGCCCACGACGGTGCCGTTCGCGATCTTCATTCGTCCTCCGGCCGCCTCGCGGCTCGTCAAAGCTACCAATAACCCCAGCGGCGGCGCAGGACCCATTCCCCTGCGAGCGTGAGGGCGAGCGCGCCAAGGAACCACGCTCGGTCCCAGATGGGAACTGCTTTCCGCCGGCCGATCTCGACCACCTCCGGGTCCGCCATGGCGAGCTCCGGCAGCGAGCCGCCCGGCAGCGCCGAGAACCGCCCTCCCGTCGCCTCGGCGATCGCGGAGAGGAGCTCGGGCCGCGGCGCCGCGTCGGCGTCCTCGGGGCCGGCCCCGCGCACGGCGACCGCGCCGGTGGCGGGCTCGCCCCCGCCCTCGCCGCGGGCGACGATCTTGTACGCGCCGGGGCCGGGCGGGACGAGCTCGAGGCGCGCCATGCCGTCGCGATCCGCCACGGCCTCGCCACGCGCGACCGGGCGCCCGTCCTCCGCGACGAGCTCGGCGCTCACGCGCTTCCCGGCGGCGGGTCCCCAGTCCGGCCCGCGCGCGGAGATCCCGATCCCGACCGGCGCGCCCGGCTCGACGGCGGGCGCGTCGGGCTCCACCTGCAGCGGCGCGAGCCCGGGATCGCGAACGAGCCAGCGCAGCGCGGAGTTCCAGAAGCGGATGTAAGAGCGGTTCCCCTGGCCGCCCTCGGCGGCGAGGAAGCCCCAGCGCCAGGACGCGTCCGTGGTCACGGCGAGCGTGCGCCCCTGGCCCACCTCGCGCACCGCCACGAGCGGCGCGGGCGCGCCGCCCACCTGCACGCCGGGGACGTCGAGGAGCACGGAGGACCCGGTGCCGGGCGGGAGCGGCCGCGTGAGGTTCACGGCGCTCACGGGCGGCAGCCCGCTCCACGCCGTCTCGTTCGGCCCGTCGCCCGGGACGAGGCTCGTCACCGGGTGGCGCTTCCCCTCCGGCGTGAGGCGGAACCTCGTCTCGACCTCGGACATCGACGTGCCGTCGATCGGCGAGACCGGGAGCACGTCCGCGAGCGGCGTCTCGCCGTAGCGCCCGTCGCCGAAGCTCTGCTCCCCGCCGACCATGGCGAGCGCGCCGCCGTTCCGCACGTAGTCGCGGACGTTCGGCAGGTAGCGCTCGATCTCCAGGCCGCGGTACGGCGCGTACGCGAAGTTCACGAAGACGACGGCGTCGAACGTGCGGAGCTGCTCGCCGAAGATCTCCTGCACCGGGAACGGGATGAGCGAGAGCTCGTGCTGCGGCCCGGGGTCGTCCTGGTTCGAGCGCAGGATGAAGAACGACACGAGGTCGACGTTCGGGTCCTGCTTGAGGAGCCCGCGCAGGAAGCGCACGTCCCAGCTCGGCCGGCCCGCGACGAGCAGCACGCGCACGCGATCGCGGATCACGCGGAGCACGAAGGACCGGGAGTTGTTCTCCGTCACCACCTCGCCCGGCAGCACCGGCGCCGCCACCGTGAACACGAACGTGCCGGTCTGGTCCGGCGCGAACGACAAGGGCACCGTGTAGCGGTCGCGGCCGCGCTCGAGCTTCACCGTCGCCGAGGCCACGACGGCGCCCTCCCGGCGCAGCACGACGCGGACCTCCTCGTCGGCGAACCCGCGGGCGCGGAGCGTCGCCTCGACCGTGACGGTGTTGCGCACGAAGGCGAAGTCGTCGACGGCGACGCGCTCGATGGCGAGGTCCTTCGGCGCCGACCTCCCGACCGAGACGGCGTTCACCGGCACGCCCAGCGCGCGCAGCTCGGCGCGCGCCTCCGGCCCGAGCCCGTCCGCGAGCGCCGCGTTGTCGGCGCCGTCGGAGATGACGAGCGCCCCCGCCAGGCGCCGGGTCGAGCCCGACCCCGAGGCGACTCCCTTCAGCGCGCCGAGGATGTCCGTCGCGCCCGCGCGCGGCGGGATGCCCTTCGTGACCTCGGCGGGGTCCGCAGGGGCGACGTCGCTCCCGAACGCCCACCACTCCACGTCGGCGCGGTCCGCGAGCCGATCGAGCGCGGCGCGGGCGCTGGAGAGCAGCTTCCCGGCGGCGGCGCTCCGCGACGGTCCGTCCGGCTCGACGGGGAAGCCCATCGAGCGCGAGGCGTCCACCAGCACCGCGAAGCGGTTGCGAACGCGCGCGGTCTGGAGCAGCTCCACGGCGGGCTCGGCCAGCAGGAACAGCGCGAGCACCGCGGACGCCGCCCGCAGGGAGAGGAGCGCCGCGCGACGACCCCGGCGCTGCTCGCCGCGCAGCCCCCGGTGCGCGAGCACGACCGCGGCGACGGCGGCGAGCGCGAGCAGCGCGAGCGCCCACGCCGGGAGCGGCGTCAGGACCGTGAGCCTCCAGTCGTTGTAGGCCGCGCCGTCCAAAGGGGCCGCCTAGCTCCGCCGCCGCATGATGAACGGGAGGTGCACCGCGTCGTCCTTGTAGTCGGTGCACAGCGCGTACATGGCGAGGTTCACGCCGATGCGGATGGCGGTCTCGCGCTGCGGCTCGCCGCCCGGCGTGCACGGGTACTCCCAGTCGCCGATCTCGGTGCGCGCCCACGCGCCCCCGAGATCGTTCTGCGAGTAGACCACCGCGAGCCTGCCGTCGAGCGCCTGCGCCTCCATCCACGGCTTCACGAGCACGCGCCCGCCCTGGCGATCGAGGAGGTAGAAGCTCTTGTGGAGCACGTGGTCGCGCGGCACCGGCTGGAGCGGCGCCGACGGCAGCACCTTCGCGAGCTCGCGCCGCACCGACGCGTCGAACCCGCCGCCGTCCGAGCCGTCGGCGGAGTCGACGAGCAGGAACCCGCCGTACTGGAGGTGGCGCCGGAGCGCCGCGCGCTCCGGCTCGGACAACGGCGGCATCGCGCCCGAGCCCGCGAGGTAGAGCATCGGGTGGCGGTGCAGCCCCGCGCGATCGAGCCGGACCGGGACCGCGTCGTTCGTCGTCTCGATCGACGTCCGTCGCGTGAGCTCCCATCCCAGGCGCCGGAGCGCCGACGGCCGCGGATTCCAGTTCCCGCCGTGCTGGACGTGCCCCACGGCGAGGCGGGACGCGTCGCCCAGAGCGCGCGCGCCGCGGGGCAGCGACGCCGCCGCGAGCGCGGCCGCGAGCCCGCCCAGGAACGAGCGGCGCGTCGCCAGGCGTGGGCCGGAGGGCATCGGACTTGAATGTTAGGCGGGGGCCGACCCGGCCGCCAGCGGCGCGGCCTCTGCTAGAGTGCCCGGCCATGGCGAGAAGGGACCGGAGGGCGCCTCGCACGGAGCGTATCCGCGGCCTGCTCGAGGTCGGCGACCACGCGGCCGCCCGCGCCGAGGCGCAGGCCGCCGCCTCGGACGAGGCCGCGGGGCCCGAGGAGCGGCAGGCCGCCGTCGCCGCGCTCTCCTCCCTGTCGCCGGAACCCGGGGCGGTCCTCGCCGGCGCCCTCGGCGTCGCGGCTGCCATCGCCATCTCCGTCGCCGTGCTCCTGCGGGGCTGAACGGGTGAACGGGCCGCTCGCCGCCGCCGCCGCGCGCCTCGGCGAGGCCGTCGCGGCGCTCGGCGCCGCCGCGGCCGCGCTGCGCCCGTTCGGGCCGTGGGTCGGAGCGCTCGTCGCGGCGGCCGGCGTCGCCGGGCTCACGATCGGGGCGCGCCATGCGCGCGCGCTCGCCGCGTGGGGCGGGGCGGCGGCGGGAGCGCTCGCCGCGGCGGCGCTGCATCGGCCGATCCAGGCGCACCTCGCGCTCTCGCCGTCGCTCGCAGTGTGGGCCGGTGGGGCGGTCGGCGCGGCCGCCTGCGGGCTGTTCCCCGGGGTGTTCCCGCTCGTGGCCGGGGCGCTGCCCGGAGCCGCGCTGGGCCTCGAGATCCCGCTCGCTGGAGAGCCCGCTCTCGGCGCGGCGGCGGGCGGGCTCGCGGGAGCGCTCGCGGGCATCGCGGCGCCGCGCCTCGTCGGCGCCGCGTTCGCGTCGTTCGTGGCCGGCGTCGCCGCGGTGCTCGGGGCGACCGCCGCGCTCGCGTCGCACCCGCTCGCGCGCGAGCTCGCGGCGCGGCCGTTCGCGCTCGCGGGCCTCACGCTCGTGCTCGGGATCGCGGGGACGGCGTTCCAGGGGACGCGTCCGGCGGCGCGCGCTACGCTCAGTCCGCCGGAGGCCCCAGGAGCTCGAAGTCCGGGATCTCCGCCTTGATGTAGTCGCGCAGCCGCCCCGTGAGCTTCGCCTCGATCTGGCGGGCGCGCTCGCGCGTGAGCTTGAAGCGATCCCCGATCTCCTGGAGCGTGAGCGGCGCCTGGCCGTCGGGCGGCATGAGGCGCTTCTCAAAGATGTAGCGCTCCTTCTCGTCGGTGATGGTCTTCGCGAACGCGTCGAGCTTCTCGCGGAAGAGCCGGCGCAGCTGCTCGTCCCCGATCCGATCGTCCGCGGGCGCGCCGGCGTCGTCGGGCAGCCGCTCGAGGCGGGAGTGCCGCGACTCCTCCTCGCCGCCGCCCACCGGCGCGTCGAGGGAGAGGTCGTCGGCGGCCATCCGGGCGCTCATCTCCTCGACCTCGTGCTCGTCCACCTGGAGGTTCCTGGCCAGGAGCCGCGGGGTCGGATCGATGCCGCGGGCGAGGAGCTTCTCGCGCTCCTTGCCGAGGTTGAAGAAGAGCTTCCGCTGCGCCTGCGTGGTGCCGAGCTTCACCAGCCGCCAGTTCTCCATCACGAACCGGATG
>DASSQM010000187.1:0-8980 GCA_035702465.1 Anaeromyxobacter sp.
GGTGACGGTGACGCTGCCGGTGAAGCGGGGCCGCTAGGGCGAGAGCGAGAGCACCGCGTACCCGCGGAACGCCGGCAGCACGGTCGACACGGAGTAGCCCGACGGGTTCATGGGGATGCGCACGTCGGCGCCTTCCGCCGAGACGAAGCGCGCCCGGCGGGCGCCGCCCGCCACGTGCACTCCCAGGAACAGCGTCGCGCCCTGCGCGCGCTCTCCCTGCGGCGCGACGAGGTGCGCGAGGAGGGTGCCGCCCGTTCGATGGAGGACGACGAGGAGCGGGACGCGCGCGGCCACGCCCGCGGCGCGCCGGCCCTTCCCGAGGATCGTCGCGAGCGCCTTCTCGACGAGCGCCGGCTCCGGCGGCTTCTCGCCGCGCTTCTCCGGGAAGAGCGCCGGGAGCACGGACAGCGTCCCCTCGCCGACCTTCGTCCCCCGCGCGCGCGCCGACGGCAGGAACGTGGGCCGCGGTCGACCGCCCTCGTCCACCGCCGCGGCCTCGCCGAACGAGAGCACGGCCTCGCCGCCCTCGAGCTGCCGCTGCACGTCCTTCGCCTCGGCGGCCGAGAGCGCGGCGGCGTCCGCCAGCACGAGCGCCGCGCCCGGCGGCGCGTCCGAGGCGCGGAGCACCACCGCCGCCTGCACGTGGAGCGCGGAGAGGAGCTCGACGGCGCGCTCCACCGCCGCCCGGTGCCGGCCTCCGGTCCAGAGGTCCGCCTCCGCCGAGTAGAGGACGGCGCACTCGGCGACGGGGTCGCCCTGGGCCGGCGCGAGCCCGTTCGCCTGGAGCTGCCGCGCGAGCTTGCGGACCCGCGCGATCTCGCGGCCCCGCTCGCCCGCCGGCTCGACGCCGGAGAGATCCACGCCGCAGGTCGCTGCGACCGCGGAGAGGCGGCCGAGCTCCTCGGCGGGGAGGTTCGCCGGAGCGACCGCGCAGGGCCTCCGCCCCGCCGCCGCGCGGAGCAGCCGGAACAGGCCGATGCCGCTCGCGCCCTGCGCCACCGGCGCGGGGAAGATCGCCGCATCGAGGTGGCGGACGGCCTGGAGCTGCGCGGGGCCGATCGCCTCGAACTGGGCGACGACGTCGAAGGGCCGCCCCGCCGCGCGCGCGGCGTCGCGCGCCGCCCGCGCCGCGTCCCGCACGGAGCGCGCGAGCGCCTCGTTGCGGACGCGCCAGAAGTCGTGGCCGAACGGGAGCTGGGCGAACGAGATCGCGCCCGGCGCCTGCGCCACCGCCTCGCGCGCGAGCGCCAGGTAGTTGATCGGCTGGAAGTGCTCGCCGTACGCGCGCGACAGCTCGCGGGCGAGATCGCGCTGGCACTCGGGGCAGAACCCGGCGCCGAGCAGCCCGAGCGCGAGCGGCGCGTCGGGCCGGTCGAGGCACACCCCGGCGAAGCCCGCCTCGAGCGCGGCCCTCTCCGCCTCCGCCACGCGGGCGCGCTGGCGCTCGGACGACAGGCAGGCGCGCGGCGGCCCGCCCCCGCCGGCGACGCTCCCGTCCGCGGCGCGGCAGGGCTCCGCGCCGGGCGCGGCGCGCCCCGCCGCGACGTCCGCGAGGGCGCGGTTCACGAGCGGGGCGGGGAGCGGCTCCGCGGGGGCCGCGAGCAGCGGCTCCGCGGCGACGATCTCCGCCGCGCGCGCGGCCTCCTCGGGCAGCGCGCCCGGCGCGAGGCGATAGGGGGCGAACGCGGTATCGACGGGCATCGGTGGGTGTGAGCGAGGGTACGCGGGGTTCTTTGCGAGGGCAATTGCCGCCGAGCGAGCGAAGACGCACGATCGGGTACCGGCGGAAGCGCCGCTCGTGGGGGCGCCGGACACACACCCGCCGCGTTGACGCCCCGGAAAACCCCGTGGTACGGGATCGGGAAACGGCGGGAAAAAAGGACGGTTTCGAGAAATGGGCGACCTGTTCGGCTCCCTTGCGAAGGCCTACCACGACGGCGGCATCGGGATGCATCCGATCCTCGTCTCGCTCGTGTTCGTCGTCACGGTCCTCATCGACCGCATCCGGGTGCTCTACTTCAGCGCGAACATCGACAAGGACGCGTTCCTGCGCGGGCTGAAGAAGCACATCTACTCGGGCGATCTCGACAAGGCGATCAGCTTCACCGCCTCGCAGAAGAAGACGCCGCTCACGTCCGTCATCAAGGCCGGGCTCATCAACGTCCCGAAGGGCGAGCAGGACGTGCAGGCCGCGATGGACGAGGCGACGCTGCGCGAGTCGCCGCGCATCGAGCGGCGCACGGGCTACCTCGCCATGCTCGGCAACGTGGCCACCCTGCTCGGCCTCTTCGGCACCATCGTCGGCCTCATCCACGCGTTCGCCGCCGTGGCGAACGCGAACCCGGCCGACAAGGCGACCATCCTCGCGTCGTCGATCTCGGAAGCGATGAACTGCACCGCGTTCGGCCTCGCGACCGCCATCCCCGCGCTCGTCGCGTACTCGCTCCTGCAGGGGCGCACGCAGCACATGGTCGACGAGATCAACGAGACGGCCGTCGCGGTGCTGAACCTCATCGTGACGAACAAGGACAAGATGAAGATGCCGGCCACCGTGGGGGCCGAGGCCGCCGTCGCCGAAGAGGCGTAGGGGGAAGAGGCGATCCATGGGCGCCGGCGGAATGCCCGACGAGGGCGGCTCAGGCAAGAGGAAGCGGCGGTCGCTCGACGCGGTGATCAACGTCGTCCCCGCGATCGACCTCCTCTCCTGCTGCATCTCGTTCCTCCTCTTCACCGCGGTCTGGACGCAGATCTCGCGCCTCCAGGTCCAGCAGCTCGGGACCGGGGCGCCGGAGACCGAGCAGACCGAGCAGCAGAAGCAGCTCATGGTCACGCTCGCGATGGGCGAGCGCGGCTTCAACCTCACCACGTCCGCCGGCACCGCCATCGACATCCCGGCGCTCGGCCGCGGCGAGAAGGGCGAGATCCGCTTCGACGTGAAGGCGCTCGAGGGCCAGCTCAAGCAGCTCAAGAGCGGGTTCCCGGACGCGTCCTCCATCACCGTCTCCGCCGAGGACACCGTGTCGTACGGCGATCTCGTGCAGGTCATCGACACCTGCGTCGGCGCGGGCCTCGCGGGCGTCGCGGTCACCGGGATCTAGGGGAGCGCGAGATGCCCATCGTCACGCCCGGCAAGCGCCCCGCGAAGCGGTTCGAGAAGTCGAAGATCCTCGGCGGCAAGATGGTGAAGGGCCGCAGGGCGACGAACGCGGAGCTGAACGTCGTCCCGATGGTCGACATGATGACGATGCTCGTCATCTTCCTCCTCGCCCAGTTCTCGTCGACGGGCGAGGTGCTGTACATGCAGAAGGACATCAAGCTCCCCGACGCGCGGCACGGGCAGATGATCGAGATCGCGCCGGTGGTCGCCATCGGCGCCGACCAGGTGGTCGTGACGGGGGTCAAGGTGGCGGACATCCCCGACCTCGACCGCGACTCCGGCTACCTCAACATCCCCACGCTCGAGGAGCGGCTCCGGGACGAGAAGAAGCGCTGGGAGTTCATCCACAAGTCGGACCCGTCGTCGAAGTGGGACGGGGTCGTGAACATCCAGGCGGACAAGGGCGTGCCGTTCCGGATCGTGAAGCGCGTGATGTACTCGTGCGGGGTCGCCGGGTACTTCAACGTGAACTTCGCCGCGATCGACGCGGGATCGGTGGCGGCGACGCAGACCGAGAAGACCCCAGCCGGATAGCCCGCCGGGCCCCGGTGCCCTTGCCAAAATCCCTGAGCGATCGGTAGTATCCGGGCTCCCAATTTTCGGCCGGCAGCGCAATCTTGCGCAACGGACCGATTTCTCATGACTTCTCCGCATTCACACGGAGGGAGCCCCCACCCATGACGTTCACTTCGATCGCGCAGTCGCTCGCCATCGGCGCGGGTGCGCACGGCGGAGGCGAGGCGAGCCTCGTATTGCCGAACCTCGACGACCCGAGCCTCTCGTTCCTCGGCATGACCGGCCACTCGCTGCTCCTCGGCGGCATCGTGGTGTCGGCGCTGGGCCTCCTCTTCGGCCTCGTCATCGCGAAGCAGCTCAAGGCGCTGCCGGTGCACCGCTCGATGCTCGACATCTCCGAGCTCATCTACGAGACGGCGAAGACGTACCTGCGCACGCAGGGCAAGTTCATCGCGATCCTGTGGGCGTTCATCGCGCTCGTGATCATCGCGTACTTCGGGTTCCTGACGGTCGGCCCGGACGGCGGGCACGGCCTCGGCGCCGGGCGCGTGTTCATCATCCTCGTCTTCTCGCTCGTCGGCATCCTCGGCTCGTCCGGCGTGGCGTGGTTCGGCATCCGCGTGAACACCTACGCGAACAGCCGGGCCGCGTTCGCGTCGCTCGGCGGGCGGCCGTTCCCGACCTACGCCATCCCGCTCAAGGCCGGCATGTCGATCGGCACGATGCTCATCAGCGTCGAGCTGCTCATCATGCTGTTCATCCTCCTCTTCGTCCCGCGGGACCTCGCCGGCCCCTGCTTCATCGGCTTCGCCATCGGCGAGTCGCTCGGCGCGTCCGCGCTCCGCATCGCCGGCGGCATCTTCACGAAGATCGCCGACATCGGCTCGGACCTCATGAAGATCGTCTTCAAGATCAAGGAGGACGACGCGCGCAATCCGGGCGTCATCGCCGACTGCACGGGCGACAACGCCGGCGACTCGGTCGGCCCCTCCGCGGACGGGTTCGAGACCTACGGCGTGACGGGCGTCGCGCTCATCAGCTTCATCCTGCTCGCCATCGTGAACCCGGCCACGCAGGTGAAGCTGCTCGTCTGGATCTTCGCGATGCGCATCATGATGGTCATCGCGTCGGTCGGCTCGTACTGGCTCAACGAGGCGTGGGCGACCGCGCGGTACAAGGCCGCCACGAAGATGAACTTCGAGGTGCCGCTCACCTCGCTCGTGTGGCTCACCTCCATCGTCTCGGTGTGCCTCACCTACCTCGTCTCGTGGCTCCTCATCGCGGACCTGGGCGACGGGACGATGTGGTGGAAGCTCTCGACCATCATCACCTGCGGCACCCTCGCCGGCGCCATCATCCCCGAGATGATCAAGGTCTTCACCTCGATGAACTCCGGCCACGTGAAGGAGGTCGTCACGGCCTCTCGGGAGGGCGGCGCGTCCTTGAACGTCCTCTCGGGCCTCACGGCGGGCAACTTCTCGGCCTTCTGGATGGGGCTCGTCATCATCGCGCTCATGGGGCTCGGCTTCGGCGTCTCGACGCTCGGGCTCGGCGACCTCATGATGGCCCCGGCGGTGTTCGCCTTCGGCCTCATCGCCTTCGGCTTCCTGGGCATGGGCCCGGTCACCATCGCCGTCGACTCCTACGGCCCGGTGACGGACAACGCGCAGTCGGTCTACGAGCTGTCCCTCATCGAGAACGTCCCGAACGTGAAGGCCGAGGTGAAGAAGGAGTTCGGCTTCGAGCCCAACTTCGACAGGGCGAAGGACTTCCTCGAGGAGAACGACGGCGCCGGCAACACCTTCAAGGCGACCGCGAAGCCCGTCCTCATCGGCACCGCCGTGGTCGGCGCGACCACCATGATCTTCTCGATCATCGTGATCCTCACCTCCGGCCTCACCGCGAACATGGAGAAGCTCTCCATCCTGAACCCGCTCTTCCTCCTCGGCCTCATCATGGGCGGCGCCGTCATCTACTGGTTCTCCGGCGCGTCCACCCAGGCGGTCTCGACGGGCGCCTACCGCGCGGTCGAGTTCATCAAGCGCAACATCCGCCTCGAGGGCGTCGAGAAGGCCTCCGTCGAGGACTCGAAGAAGGTCGTCGAGATCTGCACGCAGTACGCGCAGAAGGGGATGTTCAACATCTTCCTCGTGGTGTTCTTCGCCACCCTCGCGTTCTCCTTCGCGAACGAGTTCTTCTTCATCGGGTACCTCATCTCCATCGCGATCTTCGGCCTCTTCCAGGCGATCTTCATGGCGAACGCCGGCGGCGCCTGGGACAACGCGAAGAAGGTCGTCGAGGTCGAGCTCAAGGCGAAGGGCACCGAGCTGCACGCCGCCACCGTCGTCGGCGACACCGTCGGCGACCCGTTCAAGGACACCTCGTCCGTGGCGATGAACCCGATCATCAAGTTCACCACGCTCTTCGGGCTCCTCGCCGTCGAGCTCGCCATCCGGCTCGACCTCGGGACGCGCATCCTCCTCGCCGCCGTGTTCCTCGCCATCGCCCTGGTGTTCGTGTACCGGTCGTTCTACGGCATGCGCATCGAGACCTCCGCGAAGGAGGAGGCGGGGGCGGCCGCGCAGCACGCGGCGTGAGCCCGACCGGCGACATCGCATGAGCGCGGAGCGCATCGCTCCGCAGGACCGGAGGGCGGCGCTTCGCGGCGCGGTCGCCGCCCTCAAGGTGTTCCCGCTCCACGGCGGCGCGGTCCTGCCCGGGACGCCGGCGCCGTTCCACATCTTCGAGCCGCGCTACAAGGCGCTCGTGGGCGACGCGCTCGTGGGCGATCGCGTCCTCGCGGTCCCGTCGCTCTTCAAGAAGTCCGACGCCCACGCGCTGCGGCCGCCGGTGAAGTCGATCTGCGGCGCCGGGATCATCGAGACGGAGCAGCCGTATCCGGACGGCCGCTACGACATCGTGGTGCGGGGCCTCGCCCGCGTGCGGCTCCTCGAGGAGCTGCCGCAGCGCGCGCTCTACCGCGAGTTCCGGGCGGAGATCCTGGAGGACCGCTGGCCGGAGGGCGGGCCCGCCGCGCTCGAGGCCGAGCTCGAGGCGCTCCGCCAGATCGTGTACGAGCTCTCGACGAAGCTCCCCAAGGAGTCCGGCGCGCCGCAGCTCGCCGAGGCCGTGGCGCAGATGAAGGACCCCTCCGCCATCGTGGACCTCGTCGCGGCCGCCGCCGTCTCCGACGCGGACACGCGCCAGGAGGTGCTCGAGCAGCTCGACGTGGCGGCCCGCCTCGAGATGGTGATCGAGGAGGTCGCCGGCGTCGTGCTCGTGCTCGGGAAGGGGAAGGGCCCGAAGGTCTAGCGGTCAGGTCGAGTTCCGCCCCACGCCGTAGTACGTGAACCCGGCGGCGCGCACCTTCGCGGCGTCCCAGACGTTCCGGCCGTCGAGGAGCACGGGCTGCCTCATGATGCGGCGGAGCCGCGCGAGGTCCGGCTGCCGGAACTCGTTCCACTCGGTGACGAGGAGGAGCGCGTCCGCGCCCTCGGCCGCGCCGTAGGGCTCGGCGGTGAACTCGATGGGCCGGCCCTGGAAGAGCTTCGAGGCGACCTCGCGCGCCACCGGGTCGTGCGCCCGCACCCTGGCGCCGTTCCCGAGGAGGCCCTCCACCACGGTGATGGCGGGCGCCTCGCGCATGTCGTCGGTCTTCGGCTTGAACGCGAGGCCCCACACGCCGAAGGTCTTGCCCGCGAGCGAGCCGAAGTGCTTCGCGGCCTTCTCGACGAGCCACCGCTTCTGCCGCTCGTTCACGCGCTCCACGGACCGCAGGAGATCGAAGTCGAGCCCCACCTGGCGCGCCATGGTCATGACGGCGCGCACGTCCTTCGGGAAGCAGGAGCCGCCGAACCCGACGCCGGGGAAGAGGAACGGGTGGCCGATGCGCCTGTCCGAGCCGATGCCGCGGCGGACCTGGTCGACGTCGGCGCCGAGCCGCTCGCACAGCGCGGCCATCTCGTTCATGAACGAGATGCGCGAAGCGAGCATGGCGTTCGCCGCGTACTTCGTGAGCTCGGCCGAGCGCAGGTCCATGAAGAGGATGGGCTGCTCCGCGCGCACGAACGGCGCGTACAGCTCGGACATCGCCACCCGCGCGCGCTCGGACGCGACGCCGACGACCACGCGATCCGGCCGCATGAAGTCGTCGATGGCGGCGCCCTCCTTCAGGAACTCCGGGTTCGAGACCACGTCGAACGGGTGCGCGGTCACGCCCTTCACGGCCTCGGCGACCTTCTCCGCGCTCCCCACCGGCACCGTGCTCTTGTCGACGACGACGAGGTAGCCGGTCATGGCGCGGCCGATCTGCTCGGCCGCGGTGAGCACGTACGAGAGGTCCGCCTCGCCGGTCTCGCCCGGCGGCGTGCCCACCGCGATGAACGCCGCGTCGGCGCCCGGCACGGCCTCCGCGTACGAGGTGGTGAACGAGAGCCGCCGCTCGCGCACGTTGCGCCGCACGAGCTCCTCGAGCCCGGGCTCGTAGATGGGGAGGCCGCCCTTCCGGAGCGTCTCGATCTTCTCGGCGTCGACGTCGACGCAGACGACCTCGTGCCCCGTCTCGGCGAAGCAGGTGCCGGTGACGAGGCCGACGTAGCCGGTTCCGACGATGGCGAGCTTCATGGTTCCCTCGGGGAAGCCGGCAACTTACCATCGGTCCCGCCGCCGGCGGAAGGACGCGGTAGAGCCGCGTCGCTCCCTTGCCGCCGGGTCGGGCGGCGTGGTCCCATGCGCGCCGCCGATGGCCTCCTCGCCGCGCGTCACCGTGCTCCTCCCCGTCTACGACGGCGAGGCGTACCTGCGCGAGGCGATCCAGTCGATCCTGGGGCAGAGGTTCCGCGACCTCGAGCTGCTCGTCGTCGACGACGGCTCGCGCGACCGAAGCCGCGCGATCGTCGAGTCGATCCGCGACCCGCGCGTCCGGCTGCACGCCCACGAGCGCAACCTCGGCCTCGTGCCCACCCTGAACGAGGGGCTCGACCTCGCCCGCGGCGAGTACGTGGCGCGCATGGACGCCGACGACGTGGCGCACCCCGCCCGCGTGGAGCGCCAGGTGCGCTGGCTCGACGCGCACCCCGACGTCGCGGCGCTCGGCACCGCGGTCCGCAACTTCGGCGAGGTGAGGAACTCCTGGACGCTGAAGTCGGATCCTGCGGAGGTGCGGGCGCGGCTCCTCTTCGAGTGCGCGCTGTGCCACCCGACCGTGATGCTGCGCGCCGCGGCCCTCCGGCGGCACGGCCTCCGCTACGACGCCGCGTACCCGCACGCGGAGGACTGGGCGCTGTGGGTGGCGATCGCGGAGCGCGA
>DASSQM010000188.1:0-2681 GCA_035702465.1 Anaeromyxobacter sp.
CGCCCACGACCTGGCAGCTCACGCCGCCCAGCCGTCCGAGGTCGACGAGGCGGAGGATGCCCCCGTCCGCGCCGGGGAAGGAGCCGAAGTCGTCGGCGCACAGGGCGATGCGCTTCATCGGCGAATCCGCGAGCCAGGGGTGGGGGTCGAGGTCCGGGTCGCGGTCGCGGTCGAGGTCGAGGTCGAGGTCGAGGTCGGGGTCGGGGCCCTTCGACTCCGCGCCGCCTGCGGCGACGCTACGCTCAGGGCGAACGGTCGTGATACGGGCGCGGGCGCGGGCGCGGGCGCGGGTTGCGCCTTGACACACCCTGGTGCCGAGGGGAACCTGCGCCCCTGCGCGCGCCCGCCGAGATCCCCACGCGGACGGAGCCCCGCCCGTCCCGCCGCGCCGACGCGATCGCGCTCGGCGTCCTGCTCCTCTGCTTCCTCGCCGCCACCGGCGCGCGCGTCCTCAACGTGCCCGACGAGGGCCGGTACGCCGAGGTCGCGCGGGAGATGCTGCGCACGGGCGACCTCGTGACGCCGCGGCTCGACGGCGTCCCGTTCCTCGACAAGCCGCCGCTCTTCTACTGGCTCGAGGCCGCCGCCTTCGCCGTCCTCGGCGTGCACGTCTGGTCCGCGCGCGTCGTGACCGCGCTCCTCGGGTTCGCGGGCTGCGCCCTCGTCTACGTCGCGGGGTCGCGCCTGTACGGACGGCGCGCCGGGCTCCTCGGGGCCCTCGTGCTCGCGGCGAGCCCGCTCCACTTCGGCGCCTCGCAGTACGTGAACCACGACCTCGCGGTCGCGACCTCCATCACCGCCGCGCTGCTCGCGTTCGCGGTCGGCGATCGTCTCGAGGGGAGGGCCCGCCTGCGGTGGCTCCTCGCCGGCTACCTCGCCATGGGGCTCGCGGTCCTGACGAAGGGCCTCATCGGCCTCGTCCTCCCGCTCGGCGCGGTCGGCGTCTTCGTCGCCGCGGCGGGCCGCTGGCGGGAGCTGCCGCGCTACGCGCTGCCGGCCGGCCTCGCGGTCGTGGCGATCGTCGCGGTGCCGTGGCACGTCGTGGCGCAGGGCCGGAATCCCGACCTCCTTCACTATCTGTTCGTCGTGCAGCACTTCCAGCGCTTCGCCGGCTCCGGCTTCAACAACCCGACCGGGCCGGCATTCTACCCGGCGATCGTGCTCGGAGGGCTCCTGCCCTGGACGCCGCTCCTGCCGGGCGCCATCGCGCGCGCCTGGGCCGCGTTCCGGCGCGACCGGCGCGAGGGCCGGACGGATCTCCTCCTCCTCGCGTGGCCCGCGCTCGTCGTCGTCTTCTTCTCCATCCCCCGCTCGAAGATCGCGGGCTACGTGCTCCCGGCGCTGCCGCCGCTGGCGCTGCTCGTCGGCCGCGAGCTCGATCTCGTGCTGCGCGCGGAAGGAGCGCGCCGCCGCGCGCTCCAGCTCTCGGCCGCGATCGCGGCGCTGTTCGGGGTCGGCCTCGCCGCGGCGCCGCTCGTCGCGGCACGCCTGCGAGAGCCGGTGTCGCTCCCCGCCCCGCTCGTCGCGACGCTCCTCGCCGCCGCGGCGCTGGCGCTCGCGGCCGCCTGGGTCGCGTTCTCCGCCGCGCGCGCCGATCGACCCGCGCGCGCGGTGGGCGCGCTCGTCGCCTTCTCCGCGGCCCTGTACGCCGCCGTCCTGCCCGCGATCCCTCACTTCACGCGCGACTCGGCGCGCCCGGTGGCCGAGCACCTCGCGCCGCTCCTGCGGCCGGGCGACACGGTGGCGACGTACCGCCGCTGGTTCTACGACCTGCCGCTCTACCTGGACCGGAAGGATCCCATCGTGGTCGCGGAGCGGTGGGACGATCCCGAGATCCCGCGGCGGGACAACTGGCAGCGGGAGCTGCTCCTCGGGCGGCAGTGGATGCCCGCGTCCGAGGCGTGGCTCGTCCAGCCGGAGGCGCTCGCGGAGCGCTGCCGCCCCGAGGCGCGCTGCTTCGTCCTGTCCCGCGCGCGCGACGGCGAGGAGCTGCGCCGCCTGCTCGCCGTCGTCCCCCTCGCGGAAGCGAACGGGATCCGCCTCTGGGCGACGCCCGCAGCGGCCCCGGCCGGCGTCATCCCTCCGACGCCCGCCGCAGCGGGAGCTCGCTGAAGTCCGCGACGTCGGCCACCACGAACCCGGGCCGCTGCTTCACCTCCTCGAAGACGCGCGCCAGGTACTCGCCGACGACGCCGAGCGAGAGGAGCTGCGCGCCCGAGAAGAACATGATCGACACCACGATGGTGGGATACCCGGGCACCGTGTTGCCGACGAGGAACGTCTCCACGACGACCCACCCGCCATAGCCGAGCGCCACGAGCGAGACGAGGATCCCGAGCGCGCTGATCGCGCGCAGGGGCAGGTAGCTGAACGCCGTGAGCCCCGCGAACGCGAGCGAGAACAGGCGGTGCAGGCCGAAGGACGTCCTTCCCGCGGCGCGCGGCTGCACCTCGTACGGGAACGGCGTCGCGCGGAACCCGACCCACGCGTAGAGGCCCTTCATGAACCGCGACCGCTCGGGGAGCCGGAGGAGCGCGGACACCACCTTGCGATCGAGGAGGCGGAAGTCCCCCGCGCCGGGCGGGATCTCGATCGCCGAGCCGCGCTTCAGGAGCCAGTAGAACAGCGCGGTCCCCGCGCGCTTCACGGTGCCCTCGCCGCGTCGGCTCACGCGCACGCCG
>DASSQM010000189.1:0-3694 GCA_035702465.1 Anaeromyxobacter sp.
GTCGAGGAGGCGCATCGCGCCGCGGGAGAGCACGACGGCGTGGCGGCGCACGCCGGTGCAGAAGAGGACCGGCGCGTCGCGGTCGAGGAACACGACCGGCGGCGTCGGGACCCGGAGCGCGGCGGCGACCGCGGACAGCTCGTCCGCGAGGATGGCCGCGGTCACGGGGTCCGGCTTCGCGGCGGCGGGCGGCGGGCGCCGCCGGGCGAGCACGAGCGGCACGAGGTCCATGAGGAAGAGCGCGGTCCCCGCGGCGGCGAAGGCGATCACCCACCAGCGCAGGAGCCCCACGCCCAGCAGGCGCAGGTCGTCCCAGCGCCTCCCGCTGAGGAGCGCCCACGTGTCGCCGAACTCCTCGCCGCCCCGGAGCGGGAACGCGAGGAGGAGCGCGGGGAACGCGACGATCGGATAGAGGAGCGCGACGGCCCGGAGCGCCATCCGCTGGCGGGGCTCGCGCACCGACCAGCTGCGCACGAGCGCCTCGACGAACAACGAGGCGACGAGCGCGTGGAAGATGGCCTGCGCGCCGATCTCAGCCCACCTCGCGCCGTTCGATCCCATGCACCTCGCCGGCCTTGCGGCCGTGGACGTCCGGCGGGAGCCCGCCCTCGAGCCGCGCGAGCTCGACGGGGTGCTCGTGGACGTACCGCTCCCGGCTCACTTTACCCGTGAAGATGGAGGCGTCGAAGGGGAAGACGTCCGGGCTCAGGTGCGCGTTGAAGATGTGCCAGATGGTGATGACGAAGAAGGCCATCAGGCCCTCGTTCGAGTGCGCCACCTTCGCGGCCGGGATGAACTGGCCGGGGATGAAGGACGCCGCCTGCACCGGGAAGAAGAGGATGAACCCGGTCGCCACCATGATGACGTTGCCGACCACGAGCCCCCAGTACTCGAACTTCTCCTTGTACGTGTAGCGGTCGTACTGCGGGTGCTTCTCGGTCATGCCGAGGTAGTAGCGGAGCTGGAGGATGGCGTCCTCGAAGTCCTTCTTCGTCGGGACCATGCTGAAGTACTGCCGCTTCGACAGCATGATGCGGATGCCGTTCGTGAAGTGCGCGATGGTCGCCACGGCCAGCGTGAGCCCGGCGATGCGGTGGATCCAGCGCGTGGAGTCGATGCCTCCGAGCACCCTCACGATCCCGGCCGCCCAGTCGGCCTGGTAGAACTTCTGCGGCAGGCCCGTGAGGCACAGCACCGCGAACGTGAGCATGGTGAGGAAGTGCTCGACGCGCTGCTGGAGGTTGAAGCGGACGATGTAGTCGCTCATCGGTTCACCACCACGCGCCACAGGTGCAGCGCGATCTGGAGGATGAGCCCGCCCACCATGAACGGGATCATCAGCTTGTAGAAGAAGGTCACGCCCCAGACGATCGGCGCCTTCTGCGGCGTCGGCTCGTAGTGCGAGAGCCAGGCCTTCGGGAAGCTCGCCGAGGCGCCTGCGTGGCACTTCTGGCAGGTCTTCTGGAGGTTCGCCGACATCACGCTCGAGGAGGGGTCCTTCGACTTCTCGATGTCGTGGGTGCCGTGGCAGTCGGTGCACACGGCCGCGAGCCGGTCGCCGGGCGCGTGCTTCTTGCCGCGCTGGAGCGTCGAGGCCATGCCGTGGAAGTCGGAGAGGTACGTGTCGACCACCTTCGTCGACAGCCCGTACCGCTTCATGAGCTTCTCGTCGGTGTGGCAGCGGCCGCAGATCTCCGGCGTGCGCATGGCGAGCGCGCCGTCGCGCGGGTCGGTGGTGTCGTGGGCGCGGTGGCAGTCGGTGCAGACCGGCACGTCGCCGCTCGACTCCGCCGCCCGGCCGTGCACGCTCTTGGCGTAGATCTCGGCCTCGAACTCGTGGCACGAGGAGCACATGCGGGAGATGCGCGTGCGGGGCTGGCCGGGGCGCGAGATGTCGTGGGCGCCGTGGCAGTCGACGCACAGGGCGGCCTTGTCGTTGCCCTTCGCCATCACGGCGTAGTGCACGCCGTCGAGCGTCTTCGTGTAGTTCGCGAAGTGGCAGCCCTTGCACTGCTCGTAATACGCGCGCGTCACCTCGCGCCGGTTCTTGAACTTGAGCTGCCCGGTCGCGTGGTCGCTCGCCTTGTCGGTGTGACACTCCGTGCACCGCAGGACCTCGCCGTGCACGGATTTCGCGAACGCCGCCTGGTCGATGCCGAGCTTGAGCTTCTCGCCGCTCGGCAGGTCGAACGTCATGGATGGGTCCGTGTGGCAGCCGAGGCAGTCCTCCTGCTCGGCCGGGATGGAGGCCCGGCCGGGCACTGCCGCGATCGTCAGCACGACCGCCGTCAAGATTCTCAGCATTGAGTTGCACCCCCCGCTGGACGCAATCGCCGCATGCAACCGAAGAATGCGAAATACCTACCAGGGCGAGGGCAATTCGTCCAGCGGGGAAAGCACCGTAAACGCTGGGATAGAGGAAGAATTGTCGCGTCGGCGACGTTCGGTACGGGGCGCAAATATCGCGGGTGGGACAATCGGCGTGGCGCCGATGCGCAAATTTCAACATGCGCGGATGCGCGCGCGCGCCGGGGCGCATCAGCGATGCAGCGGTGCGCGCGGGTGCGCACCCGTCGCCGCCTCACGCAGGGTGCGCCAGCACGCCTGCGCCACCGCGCTCGCGACGGACGCAATCCCGCAGATCGGCAGGAGAAGCACGTAGACCAGCCCGGCGACCGCGGCGAACACCGCGGCGAACGGCGCGAGCGCGAGGCGCGTCACGATGCCCGGCGCGCGCTGGGACGGCGGCGGCGGAGCGTGCGCCGCGGCTCCCGCGCCCGGCTCGAGCACGGCGAAAGGACTGCGGGGTCCGGCGGCGATCCGGCGCACCATTGTGCCCTCCTCCGCCCGGCGTCGCCGGGCTCAGGGCGCGAGGAACGACGCGGCGAGCGCGTTCCAGCCCTCCTCGCCGACGAGCCACGGCGCCGGGGACAGCAGCTCTCCGCCGTCGGCGGCGGCGAACCCGAGCCGCTCCTCCATGAAGCGCGCGAACCGCGCCGACTCGCGGCGCAGGAACTCCTCGGCCGCCTCGCCGCGCGGGAGCGCCTCGAGCGCCTCGCGCGCCTCGTCCGCGGGCGCGAGCGCGACGAGCCAGCCGCGGCCGTACCCGTCGAGCTTCACGAGGCCGGGGTCGCGCAGCACCGCGGCGTTCACGCCCGCGATGGTGCCGGCGAAGGGCGAGCGGATCGCGATCTCGCGCCCGCCGCCGTGGAGCTTCGCGAGGACGTCGCCCTTCGCGATGCGCGCGCCCGCGTGCGGCAGCTCGACGGCGCTCACCGATGGCAGGATGTGCAGCGCGAGGTCGTCGAGCCCCACCTCCAGCGCGCCGCCCCGCCGCGGGGCGAGCCAGGTGTGCCCGGGCGCGTAGCGCGCGGCCGGGCGGAACGTCAGGCCGGCGACGCGCTTCAGGCCGAGCGCGCGCCGCCTGCGCTCGCCCGCCCACCACAGCGCGAGCGCGATGAGGAGCGCGGGGACGACGAGGACCGCGAGCGCGCCGAGGAAGATGCCGAGGCGCGCGACGAGGCCGCCGAGGAAGACTCCGATGGACTCGAGGATGGAAGTCAGCGCGCTCATGGAATCCTCCCTCCCTTGTTCTCGACCCCGACCCCGACCCCGACCGCGACCGCGACCTCGAACCATCCGCGCGACCCCCGCCGCGAGCGCGACGGGGGTCACGCCCCCCCCCGGTTCACAT
>DASSQM010000190.1:0-8086 GCA_035702465.1 Anaeromyxobacter sp.
CGCTCGCCATCGCCGAGTACTTCCGCGACGAAGAGAACCGCGACATGCTCCTCTTCATCGACAACATCTTCCGCTTCACGCAGGCGGGCTCCGAGGTCTCGGCGCTCCTCGGGCGCATCCCCTCCGCCGTCGGCTACCAGCCGACGCTCTCCACCGAGATGGGCGAGCTGCAGGAGCGCATCACCTCGACGAAGAACGGCGCGATCACCTCGGTGCAGGCGATCTACGTGCCCGCCGACGACCTCACCGACCCGGCCCCGGCGACGGCGTTCGCCCACCTCGACGCGACGACGGTGCTCAGCCGCAAGCTCACCGAGATCGGCATCTACCCGGCCGTCGACCCGCTCGACTCGACGTCGCGAATCCTCGATCCCCTCGTCGTCGGCCAGGACCACTACATGGTCGCCCGCGAGGTGCAGGAGACGCTCCAGCGCTACAAGGACCTCCAGGACATCATCGCCATCCTCGGCATGGACGAGCTGTCCGAGGAGGACAAGCTGACGGTCGCCCGCGCCCGCAAGATGCAGCGCTTCCTCTCGCAGCCGTTCCACGTGGCCGAGCAGTTCACGGGCAACCCCGGGAAGTACGTCGAGCTGAAGGACACCATCCGCGGCTTCAAGGAGATCGTGGACGGCAAGCACGACGACCTGCCGGAGCAGGCCTTCTACATGGTCGGCGGCATCGAGGAGGCGGTCGAGAAGGCGAAGAAGCTCGCCGCGGGGTAATCCATGCCTCTCACCCTCGAGATCGTCACGCCCGAGCGGCGCGTCCTGTCCGTCACCGCGGACGAGGTGCGCGCCCCGGGCACGCAGGGCGGCTTCGGCGTGCGCCAGGACCACGAGCCGTTCATGACGTCGCTCGATCCCGGGCGGCTCACGTACGTCGAGGGCGGGCGCGAGCACCACTACGCCATCGGTGGCGGCTTCCTGCAGGTGGCCGAGAACAAGGTGATCGTCCTCGCCGACACCGCCGAGGCGGCGCAGGACATCGACGTCGCCCGCGCGAAGCGAGCGTTCGAGGAGTCGCAGGAGAAGCTCCTCAAGATGACCGAGCAGGACGACCACTACGCGCTCGAGGCCGCGCGGGTGCGCCGCGCGGCCGCCCGCCTGCACGTCGCGGGCGGGTAGCCGGCGCGCCCGGCCGGCTCTCGAACACCGGCTATTCGGCGGCGCCCCGCGCGAACGCGCCCGGCGCGCGCGGGAGCCTCACGCGGAAGACCGCGCCCTCGCCGGGGGGAGACTCCACGGCGATGTCGCCGCCGAGGCCGCTCACGATCCCGTAGGCGACGGCGAGCCCGAGGCCCACGCCCGTGCCGACGGGACGGGTGGTGAAGAACGGGTCGAAGATGCGGGGCAGGACCTCGCGCGGGATGCCCGGCCCGGAGTCCTGGACCTCGATCTCCGCGCCGCCCTCCATGGCGCGGAGCGAGACGCGGACGATCCCGCCCGCCCCCGCCGCCTGCACCGCGTTCTCGAAGACGGCGAGCAGCGCCTGGCCGACGAGCGAGCCCGCGCCGCGGATCGGCTCGCACGCGCCCGCGGTGAAGACGAGGCGAGGGAGCGCGGCGAAGCGCGCGCGCGCCCCCATCCAGGCGCCCTCGATCGCCTCCCCGAGGTCGACGAGCTCGTCCGCCGCCGCGGGCGGCCCGGCGAACGTGCGCAGGTCCGCCGCGATGCGCTCGATGCGGCGGCTCGCGTCCGCGAGCTCCCCGGCGATCGCCGCCGCCTCCGCGAGCGCGGCGAGGAGCTCCTCCTTCGCCTCGGCGCCCTGCGCCGGTGCGCGCGCGAGCCGCCCGACGCCGTCGCAGGCCGCGCGGAGCGTGCGCCCGATCGCGCTCGACCCCGACTTGATGCACGAGAGCGGGCTCGCGATCTCGTGGGCGAGCCCCGCCGCGAGCGTGCCCACCGCGGAGTACCTCTCGGGATGAAGGAGCGAATCGGGCGAGGACACGGCCCTCGTCGGCTGCAAGGAGGGCACCAGGCCCCTCGCCCGAGGGACGCCGTCGGAACGGCAGGATCGCCGCACCGCGGGGCCGGCGCCGGCCGGGTTCGGGCGACCCCGGGGTCGGCGCCGCACCGCAGGATCGCATCGGGAACACGCACGAGTGGTGAACGAGGGGGGCTGGCTCGGCGGGGCGGCCGACGGCCGGCGCCGGTGCGCCAAAGACATTGAATCCTCAGGGAGAATCGGCTACATACCACCATCCCCGAGCGCGTCCGGAGAGCCCCTTCCGCGGGCCCCGGCGCGGACCTTCTCCAGAATGGCCGACGAGACCCTTCCGCCCCCGCCGCCCGACGCGCCCCCGTCCGCTCCGCCACCTCCGCCCGGCGACGGCCATCGCGCGCAGGTCGCCATCGAAGACGAGATGCGCAGGTCGTATCTCGACTACTCGATGTCGGTCATCATCGGCCGCGCTCTCCCCGACGTGCGCGACGGACTGAAGCCGGTGCACCGCCGGATCCTGTACGCGATGCACACGGAGGGGCTGCACCACAACAAGCGCTACTCCAAGTGCGCCGGCGTCGTGGGCGAGGTGCTGAAGAAGTACCACCCGCACGGCGACGCCGCCGTGTACGACGCGCTCGTCCGGCTCGCGCAGGACTGGAACCTCCGCTACCCGCTCATCGACGGGCAGGGGAACTTCGGCTCCGTCGACGGCGATCCGGCCGCGGCCTATCGCTACACGGAGTCCCGGCTCGAGCGCCTCGCCGACTTCCTCCTCGCCGACATCGACAAGGACACGGTCGACTGGGGGCCGAACTTCGACGACTCCACGAAGGAGCCGCTCGTCCTCCCCACGCGCTTCCCGAACCTGCTCGTGAACGGGTCGGCGGGCATCGCCGTCGGCATGGCGACCAACATCCCGCCCCACAACATGGGCGAGGTGATCGACGCGGTCGTGCACCTCGTCGAGCACCCGAAGGCGACGGTGCAGGACGTCATGAAGTTCATCCCGGGGCCGGACTTCCCGACCGCCGGGATCATCCGCGGGCGCGACGGCATCCGCGCCGCGTACGAGAAGGGGCGCGGCACGATCCAGGTCCGCGCGCGCGCGTCCGTCGAGGTCCACCCGCGCACCGAGCGCGAGTCGATCGTCGTCACCGAGATCCCGTACCAGGTGAACAAGGCGAAGCTCGTCGAGCACATCGCCGAGCTCGTCCGAGACAAGAAGATCGAGGGCATCTCCGACCTGCGCGACGAGTCCTCCCGCGAGGGCATGCGCATCGTCGTCGAGCTGAAGCGCGACGCGGTCGCCCAGGTGGTGCTGAACAACCTGTACGCGCACACCGCGATGCAGTCCGGCTTCGGCGTCACGCTCCTCGCCATCGACGGCGGGCAGCCGCGCGTCCTGAACCTCAAGGAGATGCTCGAGCGGTTCGTGGCGCACCGCCGCGACGTGGTGACGCGCCGGACGCGGCACGACCTCAAGAAGGCGCGCGAGCGCGAGCACGTCCTCCTCGGCCTCCAGATCGCGCTCGACCACATCGACGAGATCATCGAGCTCATCAAGAAGGCGAAGGACCGCGACGCCGCCCGCGACGGCCTCATGGCGCGGTTCGGCCTCTCCGAGGTCCAGTCGAAGGCCATCCTCGAGATGCAGCTCCAGCGCCTCACCGGCCTCGAGCGACAGAAGATCCTGGACGAGCTCGGCGAGGTGCAGAAGCTCATCGCGCGCCTCAAGGAGATCCTCGCCTCGGAGAAGGTGCTCCTCGAGGTGATCGTCGCGGAGCTGAAGGAGGTGAAGCAGCTCTTCGGGGACGAGCGCCGCACCGAGATCCTCGGCGCGGCGGAGGACCTCTCCACGGAGGACCTCATCGCCGAGGAGGAGATGGTCGTGACCGTCTCCCACGCGGGCTACGTGAAGCGGAACCCGGTGTCGCTCTACCGCGCCCAGCGGCGCGGCGGGCGCGGCAAGACCGGCGCGGTGGCGCGCGACGAGGACTTCCTCGAGCGCCTGTTCGTCGCCTCGACGCACAGCTACCTGCTCGTCTTCTCCGACAAGGGGAAGGTCTACTGGCTCAAGGTCCACGAGGTCCCGCAGGCCGGCCGCGCCGCGCGCGGCAAGCCCATCGTGAACCTCGTCCACACGCAGCCCGGCGAGAAGGTCGCGGCGATCCTGCCCGTGCGGCGCCTCCCCGAACCGCCCGGCGGCACCGCCGCCGATGAGGCACCGGAGGCCGAGGCTGCGCCCGCGCCGGCGCCGGAGGGCGCAGAGGCGGCCGCCCCCACTCCCGAGGAGGCCGCGCAGCAGTTCGTCTTCATGGCCACGCGCCGCGGCCTCGTGAAGAAGACGCGCCTCGACCAGTTCGCCCGGCCGCGGCCCTCCGGCATCATCGCGCTCGGCATCGAGGAGGGCGACGAGCTCATCGCGGCGCGCCTCACCGACGGGAAGAGCCACGTGCTCCTCTCCACCGCGCAGGGCATGTCCATCCGCTTCGAGGAGTCGAACGCGCGGCCGATGGGCCGCACCGCCTACGGCGTGAAGGGCATCACGCTCGACGCCGGCGACGCGGTGGTCTCGGCCGAGTCGCTCCCGGCCGACGGGGGCGCGGGCGGGCTCACCATCCTCACGGTGACCGCGAACGGCTACGGCAAGCGCACCGAGCTCGGCGAGTACCGCGTCCAGAGCCGCGGCGGGAAGGGCATCATCACCATCAAGACGACCGAGCGGAACGGCCCGGTCGTCGCGGCGGCGGCGGTCACCGACGCCGAGGAGGTGATGCTCATCACGAACCGCGGCATGCTCATCCGCATGCCGGCCAAGGGCATCAGCGTGATCGGGCGGAACACCCAGGGCGTCCGGCTCATCATGCTCGAGTCCAAGGAGGAGCAGGTCGTCGGGATGGCGCGCGTCGCCGAGACCACCGCGGAGGCCGAGGCCGCCGGCGTGCGCGAGGCCCCCGAGGGCCAGGCGCCGCTCGAGAGCGCGCCCGCGGACGAGGAGGGCGAGGGCGGCGCGGCGCCTCCCGAGGACGGCGACGAGGGAAGCGACGGCGGCGGCGGGAGCGGCGGGAACACGCCGGAGGGCCAGGGTTGATCCGCAACGTCCCTCGCGCGCTCGCGGTCGTCGCGGCCGCGGCGGCGCTCGCCTGCAGCTCGCCGGGGCGGCGGCTCGAGGCGGCGAACGCCCTCCGCCACGCCGGCGACGCGAAGGGCGCGCTCGCCGCGTACAAGGCGATCCTGGCGGAGCTCGGCGAGGGGCCCCTCTCCGGGAGCGACGCCGAGGTCCGAGGCAAGGCGCTCAAGCACGCGGGCGACGTCTCGTACCTCGAGCTCGGCGACTACACCGGCGCGCTCTCCTACTACCGGCGCATCGTCTCGCTCCAGCCGGGCGGGAAGGAGGCGCACGAGGCGCGCGCGGTGATCGGCGACATCTACCGCGACCGCTTCAACGACCCGCTCGCCGCCATCGCGCAGTACGCGGACATCGCGGCGTCGGACTCGCCGCTCGCGGCCCGGTACCAGCTCGAGATCGCGCGGAGCTACCTCGCGCTGCGCCGCTACGAGCAGGCCCGCACCGAGGCGCGCGTCCTGCGCGAGCGCTGGCCCGACGGCGAGCTGGCGGACGAGGCGCAGCTCCTCACCGCGCAGGCGTGGGCGCTCGAGAAGCGCGACGAGGAGGCGCTCGGCGCGTTCCAGGCCCTCGTCGCCCGCAGGCCGCGCGCGGACCTCGCGGCGCGCGCGCTCGAGGGTCAGGCGCACATCCACGCGCAGGCGGGCCGCTTCGATCGCGCCCTGCAGCTCTACGGCGCCGCGCTGCCCGCGCACCCGAACCCGGACGCCATCCGGACGAACATCGAGGCGGTGCGCGAGCGCCGCGAGAAGGCCAAGACCGCCCGCCCGGGCGACCGCGCCGCCGCGTTCGACCAGGGCAAGGTGAAGAGGAGCCCGAGGGAGGAGCCATGACGACGCCGAAGCCGAGCTCGAGATCCACCGCGCTCTCCGAGAAGCTGTTCGCGAAGGCGCAGACGCTCTTTCCCGGAGGCGTGAACAGCCCCGTGCGCGCCTTCAAGGGCGTGGGCGGCACGCCGCGCTTCATCGCGCGGGGCCGCGGCAGCCACATGATCGACGTCGACGGGAACGACTACGTCGACTACGTGCTCTCGTGGGGGCCGCTCATCGTCGGGCACTGCCACCCCGAGGTGATGCGCGCCGTGCAGGACGCGATGAAGGACGGCTCGTCGTACGGCGCGCCCTCGCCGCGCGAGATCCAGCTCGCGGAGCTCGTCCGGGAGCGGATGCCCTGGGTCGAGAAGATGCGCTTCGTCTCCTCGGGCACCGAGGCGACCACGGCGGCCATCCGCGTGGCGCGCGGCTTCACCGGGCGCGACGACGTCTTGAAGTTCGACGGCTGCTACCACGGCGCCGGCGACTCGCTCCTCGTGAAGGCGGGCTCCGGCGTCGAGACGCTCGGGCTCCCCGACTCGCCGGGCGTGCCGGCGGACCTCGCGCGCCACACGCTCACGCTGCCCTTCAACGACGCCGGCGCGGTGGCGAAGCTCTTCCAGGAGCGGGGCGCGAAGATCGCGGCCGTCATCGTCGAGCCCGTGGTCGGCAACATGGGCGTCCTCGTGCCGCGGCCCGGCTATCTCCAGGGCCTCCTCGACACCTGCCGCACGCACGGCGCGCTCCTCATCGTCGACGAGGTGATGACGGGGTTCCGCGTCTCCTCCGGCGGCGCGTGCGGCCTCTACGGGCTCAGGCCCGACCTCGTCACCTTCGGCAAGGTCATCGGCGCGGGCCTGCCGGTCGGCGCCTTCGGCGGCCGCGCGGACGTGATGGACAAGGTCGCGCCGGCCGGGCCCATCTACCAGGCGGGCACGCTCTCCGGGAACCCGATGGCCATGGCGGCGGGGCACGCCACGCTCGCGCTCATGACGCCGGCGGCCTACGAGAAGCTCGAGCGGACGAGCGCGAAGCTCGCGGCCGGCCTCGAGCAGGCGGCGGCCGAGGCGAAGGTGCCGGCCCAGGTGAACCGCGTCGGCTCCATGCTCACGGTCTTCTTCTCCGCGAAGCCGGTCTTCGACGCGGCGAGCGCCCGCGCCTGCGACACGAGGAGGTTCGGCGCGTTCTTCCACGCCATGCTCGAGGGCGGCGTCTACCTGCCGCCCTCGCAGTTCGAGGCCGCGTTCCTCTCCACGGCGCACTCGGACGAGGACGTGGAGGCGACGCTCGCGGCGGCGCGCGCCGCGTTCGCGGCGGCCGCCAAGGCCTGACGGCGGCGGCCATGCCGGCGCACCCGTTCGCGGATCGCTTCGCGCCGCACGGCGACGTGGCGTACCTGAACGCGGCGAGCCAGGGACCGCTCCCGCTCTCCGCGGCGCAGGCGGGGCGCGAGGCGCTCGCGATGAAGGAGCGCCCCTGGGGCATCACGAGCCGGACCTACGTCTCGATCACGGGCGAGGTCCGGTCGCTCGCGGCGCGGCTCCTCGGCGCGCGCGACGAGCAGGTCGCGCTCGTCACCGGCGCCGGCGCGGTGGTGAACGCCGCGGCGCGCGGGCTCGAGCTCGGCGCCGGCGACGAGGTGCTCCTCCCGCCGCACGAGTTCCCGTCGAACGACTACCCGTGGCGCTGGCTCGCCCGGCGCGGCGTCGCCGTCCGCACGGCCGAGCCCGACGATCCGTCCGGCGCCGTGTCGGCCGAGGGGCTCGCGGCGGCGATCGGGCCGCGCACCCGCGTGGTCGCCTTCGCGCACGTCTCGTACCTGCACGGCGGCCTCGTCGATCCCGGGCCGGTGGTGGAAGCGGCGCGGAGGGTCGGCGCGCTCACCGTCGTCGACGGCAGCCAGGCCGCGGGCGCCCTCCCCTTCGACTTCGCCGCGTCCGGCGTCGACGTGTACGCGGTGAGCGGCTACAAGTTCCTGCTCGGCCCGTACGGCACCGGGGTGGGGGTCTTCTCGCCGCGCGCGCTCGACCGGCTCGCGGTCGGCGACGTGAACTGGTGGACCGTGGTCGGCGCCGACGACTTCAACCGGCTCCCCGCCGAGATCCGGCTCGAGCCCGGGGCCCGGCGGTGGGACGCGCACGAGACGGCGAGCTTCAACAACCTCCTCCCGCTCGCGGAGTCGCTCCGGCTCCTCCTCGAG
>DASSQM010000191.1:0-15607 GCA_035702465.1 Anaeromyxobacter sp.
ACTTCGACCCGATGGGCGTCCACACCGGCGACTCGATCACCGTCGCGCCGGCGCAGACCCTCACGGACAAGGAGTACCAGGTCCTCCGCGACGCCTCGGTCCGCATCATCCGCGAGATCGGCGTCGAGACCGGCGGGTCGAACATCCAGTTCGGCGTGCACCCGAAAAACGGGCGCATGGTGGTCATCGAGATGAACCCGCGCGTGTCGCGGTCGTCCGCGCTCGCGTCGAAGGCCACCGGGTTCCCCATCGCCAAGATCGCCGCGAAGCTCGCCGTCGGGTACACGCTCGACGAGATCAAGAACGACATCACCCGCTACACGCCCGCGTCGTTCGAGCCGACGATCGACTACGTCGTCACCAAGGTGCCGCGCTTCGCCTTCGAGAAGTTCAAGGGCGCGGACGACACGCTCACCACGCAGATGAAGTCGGTCGGCGAGGTGATGGCGATCGGGCGCACGTTCCAGGAGAGCCTGCAGAAGGCCATCCGCGGCCTCGAGATCGACCGCGCCGGCCTCGAGTCGCCCCTCCGGAAGAAGCCCGGCGACGCCTATGCGCAGTCGGAGATCGACCAGATCAAGGCACAGGCGCGCGTCCCCCGCGCCCACCGGCTCTTCTGGGTGGCCGAGGCGTTCCGCGCCGGCCTCTCCGTGGACGACCTGTACAGCCTCACGTTCATCGATCCGTGGTTCCTCCGCGAGGTCGAGGAGCTCGTCCGCACCGAGGCGGCGCTCGCGAAGGGGGTGCCCCAGGGCGCCGACGCGCTCCGCGCCGTGAAGCGCATGGGCTTCTCCGACAGGCGCATCGCGCAGCTCGCCGGGACCACCGAGAAGGCGGTGCGCGACGCGCGCTGGTCCGCCGGCGTGCGCCCGGTCTTCAAGCGCGTCGACACCTGCGCGGCGGAGTTCGAGGCCTACACGCCCTACCTCTACTCGACGTACGAGGAGGAGTGCGAGGCGGCGCCCACGGATCGGCCCAAGGTGATGATCCTGGGCGGCGGCCCGAACCGCATCGGCCAGGGGATCGAGTTCGACTACTGCTGCGTCCACGCCTCGTTCGCGCTGTCGAAGGCCGGGTTCGAGACCATCATGGTCCACTGCAACCCGGAGACGGTCTCGACCGACTACGACACCTCCGACCGCCTCTACTTCGAGCCGCTCACCCTCGAGGACGTCCTCGAGATCGTGCACGTGGAGAAGCCGAAGGGCCTCATCGTGCAGTACGGCGGCCAGACGCCGCTCAAGCTCGCGGTGCCGCTCGACGAGCTCGGCGTCCCGATCTTCGGGACCACCCCCGACGCCATCGACCGCGCCGAGGACCGCGAGCGCTTCTCGGATCTCATCGAGAAGCTCGCCCTCAAGCAGCCGCGGAACGGCGTCGCGCGCAGCGCCACGGAGGCGTTCGCGGTCGCGCACCGCATCGGCTACCCGGTGATGGTCCGCCCGTCCTACGTGCTCGGCGGGCGCGCCATGGAGATCGTCTTCGACGACAAGGACCTCGAGACGTACCTGCGCGAGGCGGTGCAGGCGTCGAACGAGCGCCCCGTCCTCATCGACCGCTACCTCAAGGACGCGGCCGAGGTGGACGTCGACGTCGTGTCGGACGGGAAGGACGTCGTCGTCGGCGGCGTGATGGAGCACATCGAGGAGGCGGGGATCCACTCGGGCGACTCCGCGTGCGCGCTCCCGCCCTACAGCCTCTCGCACGAGGTCGTCGCCGAGATCGAGCGCCAGTCCGTCGCGCTCGCGAAGGAGCTCGGCGTCGTCGGGCTCATGAACGTGCAGTTCGCCATCCAGGGGAAAGACGTCTACATCCTCGAGGTGAACCCGCGCGCGAGCCGCACGGTGCCGTTCGTCGGCAAGGCCACGGGCCTGCCGCTCGCGAAGGCGGGCGCGCTGTGCATGGTCGGGCAGAGCCTGCGCGAGGCGGGCGCCACGGCGCCGCCGCGGCCGCGGCACATCTCCGTGAAGGAGGCGGTGTTCCCGTTCGCGCGCTTCCCGGGGGCCGACACCATCCTCGGGCCCGAGATGAAGTCGACGGGCGAGGTGATGGGAATCGACCAGGAGTTCTTCCGCGCGTTCTTCAAGGCGCAGGCGGCGGCCGGCAACGGGCTGCCGGCCGGCGGCCCCGGCAAGCGCGCGTTCGTATCGGTGCGCGACGCCGACAAGGAGGGAGTCGTCGACATCGCCCGCCGGCTCGTGGACCTCGGCTTCGAGGTGCTCGCCACGGCCGGCACGAGCCGGTTCCTGGGCGCCCGCGGGATCCAGACCACGCCCGTGCGGAAGGTGCAGGAGGGCCGCCCGTCGATCGTCGACCGCATCAAGGACGGCGAGGTCCACTTCGTCGTGAACACCACCTCCGGGAAGCAGGAGATCGCGGACAGCTACTCCATCCGGCGGGAGACCCTCATGAAGGGCCTGCCGTACTTCACGACGCTCACCGGAGCCCGGGCGGCGGTCGGCGCCATGGATGCCGCGCAGCGGGGCAAGCTGACGGTCCGCTCCCTCCAGGAGTACCACGGCATCGGGACGCGCCGCGAAGCTTGACCTCCCGTTGACATCGCGCCACCGGGCGCTCTACTGAATGGTGCAGGAAGCGGCCGCCCCGGGGCTCCCGGGCCGGCCGCCTCGTTTTTGCGAGGTGACGGATGTCGCAGCGCGTCCCGATGACGAAGGGCGGACTCCTCCGGCTGAAGCAGGAGCTGAAGCGCCTCAAGAATGTCGAGCGGCCGAAGATCGTGAAGGAGATCGCGGAGGCGCGGTCCCACGGCGATCTCTCGGAGAACGCGGAGTACCACGCGGCGAAGGAGAAGCAGAGCCACGTGGAGGGGCGGATCGCGCAGGTCGAGCACTGGATCGCGACGGCCGAGGTCATCGACGTCTCGAACCAGAAGGGCGACAAGGTGGTGTTCGGCGCGACGGTCACGCTCGAGGCGGGCGAGAGCGGCGACCAGGTGACCTACCGGATCGTCGGCGAGCTGGAGGCGGACCTGAAGCAGGGGCGCATCTCCGTCACCAGCCCGATCGCCCGCGCCCTCATCGGGCGCTCCGAGGGCGACTCCGTCGTCGTGCGCACCCCGGGCGGGCAAAAGGAGTACGAGATCCAGTCCGTCGCGTTCGAGGAGGAGGACGTCCCGGGCGAGTCGGGCGAGTAGTTGCGCCACCCTGCGCCTGTCGGCCGCCCCTGCTAGCCTCGCCCCGTGGCGGAGGAGACGAACGGCACCGGCGGCGCCGGCGCGGGGGTGATCCCGGGCGCGTCCGCGGCGCGCGCGCTCGAGGCGCTCGTCCCGCCGCTCAGGTTCGCGCTGCGCGGGGCCGGCCGCGCCGCGCGCCTCGCCGACTTCGGCGCCACGGTCCGCGTGGCGGTCGCGCGCGCGCGGGCGTTCGGCGTTCCCGATTCGCCCGCGCTGCAGCGGCTCGACGCCGAGGGGGAGGGCTTCGACGCGCTCCCGCCGGCCGAGCGCAAGAAGGCCCTCGCGCGGATGGCGGCGCACCTCTCCGCGCTCATCCCGCTGCCGGCGGAGATCCGGGACATCGCGCGGACCGCGCGCATCGAGATGCTGTCGAAGGGGGGCCGGGCGAGCCGCGCCGCCGACTCCGCGACCCCGACCGCGACCGCGACCCCGACCTCGACCGCGACCCCGACCTCGACCGCGACCGCGACCTCGACCCCGACCGCAACGCTCGCGCACCCCGACCCCGAATGGAAGGAAGCGCCCCCGCCCGCCACGCAGGAGGAGCGCGCCGCACGTCGGAAGCGGCTCGCGGTCCGGCTCGACGCGCTCCTCCCGCGCATCCATCCCGCCACCCGGGCCCAGCTCGAGGAGCGCGGGCGCGAGACGGTGGAGAAGGCGCTCGAGTTCTGGCCGAAGGCCTACCAGGACCGCACGCACGTGCGCCGCGTCGCGGACCTGCGGCCCGGCGAGGAGGGGATCGTCCTCGCCACCGTGTCGGGGGTGCGCACGCAGCGGATGCGCAGCGGGCGGCCCATGCTCAAGGTCGCCGCCGCGGACGCGAGCGGCGGGCTCGACCTCGTGTTCTTCAACCCGCCGCCGTGGCGCCAGCGGCAGTTCCAGCAGGGCGACTCGCTCCTCGCCTGGGGGAAGGTCACCGAAGGGTTCGGTCGCCGGCGGCAGATGGCGCAGCCCGAGGTCGAGAAGGTCGCGTCGGGCGACTCCGCGAGCTTCGGGCGGATCGTGCCGGTCTACCCGGGCCCCGCCGACTACCAGCACCCGGCGCTGCGCCGCCTCATGAAGCGGCTCGTCGACGAGCTGGCGCCGCTCGCGCCCGACGACCTGCCGCCGGACGTGCGCGAGCGCCGCGGCCTCCTCTCGCGCGCCCGGGCGCTCCGGGAGGCGCACTTCCCGCCGGCGGGAACGGACGTCGCGGCGGCGGCCGCGCGCGCGACGCCCCCGTTCCGGCGGCTCGTGTTCGAGGAGCTCTTCTTCCTGCAGCTCGCCCTCGCGCTGCGGCGGCGGGGGGTCCGCACCGAGCGCGGCATCGCGTTCGACGCCTCGCCGGAGGTGGTGCGCCGGGCCCTGTCGCGCCTGCCGTTCGAGCTCACCCGCGATCAGGCGCGCACGCTGCGGGAGATCGCGGACGACATGCGCAGCCCCGAGCCCATGAACCGGCTCCTCCAGGGCGACGTCGGCAGCGGCAAGACGGCGGTGGCGTTCGCGGCGGTGATGGTCGCCGTCGAGTCCGGGTGGCAGGCGGCGCTCATGGTGCCGACCGAGATCCTCGCGGAGCAGCACGCGCGCACGCTGCGCGGGTGGCTCGAGGGGAGCGGCATCGAGGTCGCGCTCGTCGGCGCCGCCGCGCGCGGGAAGGCGCAGCGCGCCGCCCGGGCGGCCGTCGCGGACGGGCGCGCGCGCATCGCGGTGGGCACGCACGCGCTCCTCGAGGAGGACGTCGCGTTCGAGAAGCTCGGGCTCGTCATCGTGGACGAGCAGCACCGATTCGGGGTGATGCAGCGCCTCGCGCTCATCGCCAAGGGACGTCGCCCCGACGTGCTCGTCCTGACGGCGACGCCCATCCCGCGCACGCTCGCGCTCGCGTTCTACGGCGACCTCGACCACTCCCGCATCCGCGAGCTGCCGCCGGGGCGCCTGCCCGTCGCCACCAAGGTGTACGGGGACTCGCAGCGCAAGGCGGCGTACGACGTGGCGCGCCGCGAGCTCGAGGCGGGGCGGCAGGCCTTCGTCGTCTACCCGCTGGTCGCGGAGTCGGCGAAGACGGACCTCGCGGACGCGACGAGCGGCGCCGTCCGGCTCGAGAAGGACCTGCCCGGCCACGCCGTCGGCCTCCTCCACGGCCAGATGAAGGCGGACGAGAAGCGCGACGTGATGGACCGGTTCCGCGCCGGCGAGACGAGGATCCTCGTCGCGACCACGGTCGTCGAGGTGGGCGTCGACGTCCCGAACGCCACGGTGATGATCGTCGAGCACGCCGAGCGCTTCGGGCTGTCGCAGCTGCACCAGCTCCGCGGGCGCGTCGGGCGCGGCGCGGCCCAGAGCCACTGCCTGCTCATCGCGCACCACCGCAAGGCCGGCGACGACGCGCGGGAGAGGCTGCGCGCGATCGAGCGGACGCACGACGGGTTCGAGCTGGCGCGCGAGGACCTGCGCATCCGCGGTCAGGGCGAGATGCTCGGGACGCGGCAGTCCGGCCAGACGCCGTTCGAGATCGCCGACCTGTACCGGGACGAGGCGATCCTGGAGGAGGCGCGCGAGGAGGCGTTCCGCCTCGTCGAGGAGGATCCGGACCTGTCGCGGCCGGAGCACCGGGCCGCCGCGGAGGCGCTCCGGCTGCGCTGGGCCGAGCGGCTCTCCCTCGCGCAGGTCGGTTGAGCGGCGTATCCTCCAGGCGTGAGCGCGGCCCTCGCCGCCTTCGTCCGGCACATGGGGATCCGCGACGAGCGGGTGCTCGCCGCCATCGCGCAGATCCCGCGCGCGCGGTTCGTGCCCGAGGAGCTCCGAGGCGAGGCGGACGCGGACCGCCCGCTGCCGATCGGGCGCGGCCAGACCATCTCGCAGCCGTTCGTCGTCGCGTACATGACCGAGAAGCTCCGGCTCACCGGCGCCGAGCGCGTGCTCGAGGTGGGAACCGGCTCCGGCTACCAGACGGCGCTGCTCGCGCGCCTCGCCGAGGAGGTGTTCTCGGTCGAGATCGTGGCGGAGCTGTCGGCGCGCGCGCGCGCCGTCCTCGACGAGATCGGTCTCGCGAACGTTCGCCTGCGCACCGGCGACGGCGCGCTCGGCTGGCCCGAGGAGGCACCGTTCGACCGGATCGTCGTCACCGCGGCGGCGCCGGACGTGCCCCGTCCGCTCGTGGATCAGCTCGCCCCCGGCGGCCGCATGGTGATCCCCGTCGGAGAGGACGTGGACGTGCAGTGGCTGCGCGTCATCGACAAGGGAAACGACGGCGCGAACGCCGAGGCGGACCTGCTCCCGGTGCGGTTCGTGCCGCTCACGCACGACGTGCGATAGACTCGCGCGAGCATGATCGTCTGCCCCGTCTGCGAGCACCCGCAGCCCGAAGGTGCCGAGTGCGAGGTGTGCGGGAAGGAGCTCCTCTCCGGGCCCGGCGCCGCCCCGTTCGTCCCGCCCGTCGACGGGCTCGAGCCGACCCTGCACGCACCCGTCGACGCGGCCAGCGTCGCGCTCGCCGAGCTCGAGCCGACGCGCCAGCGCGGGGTCGAGGCGCAGGCGGAGCTGGCGCCCGACCTCGACCGCGGGCGCGCCGCCCCGGTCGACGTCGCGGACGACCCGGTCCCCGGCCTCGAGCGTGTGGGCGACGACGCTCCGCAGGACGCGCCGACGGCGGTCCCCGCCGCCCCGACCTGCCGCTACTGCCGCACGCCCGCGAAGCCGGGCGAGCGCGTCTGCGGGAGGTGCGGCATGCGCCTGCCGACGTTCGAGGAGCGCGCGGAGGAGAGGAAGCCGCTCACGCGCCAGTGCGGCTGTGGCGTCGTGGTGCTCACCGGGAGCCTGTGCCCGAGCTGCGGCGCGCGGCTTGCGTGAGTCGCCGCCGCGATCACCGCGCCGCCGGCGCCGCGGCGCCTCTGCTGCACGCCTGCCGCGCCCGCTCCAGCTCGTCGTAGAACGCGGCCGGGACGAGGCCGCCGCGCAGGATCGGGCGCGCCTTCCCCATGGCAGCCCGCCACGGCCCGGCGTCGACGGGGACCACCGTGAGCCCCTGCTTCCGCATCGCCGCGAGCGCGTCGTCGTTCATCCGCTTCACCTCGAGGTCCGCGCGGGCGCCCGTCTCGCGCGCGATGGCGACGAGCTTCGCGCGCATCGGCGCCGCGATCCGGTTCCACGCGTCGCGCCGCACGAGCGTCGCACCGTAGGCGCGCCCCCAGGCGAGGTCGGCCATGTAGCGCGCCTTCTCGTGGAGATGGGCGGTGAGCACGTAGATGGGCAGGCTCGGCGCGCAGTCGATCATCCCGGTCTGGAGCGCGGGGTAGAGGTCCGTCGCGGAGAGCTGCACGGGGTGGAACCCGACGAGGCGCCACGCCTCAGCGGCCTTCTCGTCCCCCTCCTGCGTGAAGAACTTCGAGGTCGCCATGTCGGCGGGCGTGCGCCGCGGCTCGGTGCAGAAGAGGTGGATGGTCCCGAGCCGGCTCCAGTGGACGACGGCGTAGCCGCGCCGCTCGAGGAGCGCCTCGAGCGTGGGCCGCGTCCGCTCGAACGCGCACTCCGCCTCCGCGTCGTCCGCGAAGAAGAGCGGCAGCGAGAGCGCCTTCGGCTCCGGCGTGATGTCCTGCATCCCCACGTTGGAGAGCCCGGCGGCCTGGAGCTGGCCGATGCCGAGCTTGCGGATCATGTCGCCCTCGTTCCCCTGGGTGCCGCCCGCGTAGATCTTGAGCCGCACCTCGCCGCCCGACGCGTCGGACCACCGCTGTGCCATGTCCTTCAGGATCTCGTGCCAGGGCGAGCCGACCGGCGCGAGGGTCCCGACCTTCAGGACCACCTGCGCGTCCGCCGCCGTGGCGAGTGAAGCAAGTAACGCCGCTGAGACCAAGTGTCGCATCGCCTGGAGTCCCCCCGGTGCGATTCTGCACGGTCAAGAGGAGAAAAAGTCCGGGAATGTGACAGAATCCGCGGCTCAACGGTCACAGCGGGTGTGCTTCGCGTCTCCAGTCGACAAGGGTCTGGGGCGGCGGGCCCGAGCGCGAGGAGGAGCAGGATGGAACGCTACGTCGGCATCGACGTCGGCGCGGAGACGATCAAGCTCGCGGAGATCCAGCGCGAGCGCGATGGCGAGCTGAGGCTCGTGCGGCACGAGGTCGTGGCGCACGGGAAGGAGCCCGGACCCCGGCTCCTCGATGTCCTCAAGTCGTGGGACTGGGACTCCGTCTCGTCCGCCGTCGCCACCGGCCGCCTCGGCCGTCAGCTCGCCGTCGAGCGCATCCCGACGAAGCAGGCGCTCCTGCGCGGCTTCCGCTTCCTGCACGGCAGCGACCCCGCCACGGTGGTGAACATCGGCGCCCGCGGGTTCTGCGTGCTCGAGATCCGCGCCGCGGGCGATCCCGGCTATCGCGAGAGCTCGCGGTGCGCCCAGGGGACGGGCAACTTCCTCCGCCAGCTCGTGGAGCGCTTCGGCCTCACCGTCGACGAGACGGCGCGCATCACCGAGTCCGTCGGTGAGCCCGCGCCGCTGTCCGGGCGCTGCCCGGTGATCCTCAAGACGGACATGACGCACCTCGCGAACAAGGGCGAGCGGCCCGAGCGGATCCTGGCGGGCCTCCTCGACGCCATCGCGGAGAGCGCAGAGGTGCTCGTGAAGCCGCGCCGGTCGCCGCCCCGCGTCCTCCTCACCGGAGGCGTGACGCGGGCGCGCCGCGTGCGTGAGCACTTCCGCAAGTTCCTGGAGCGGAACGACATGTCGCTCCTGGAGGCCGACCTCGAGCAGACGCTCGTGCTCGAGGCGGTGGGCTGCGCGGTCCAGGCCGCCCGCGAGCGCCCCGGCGTGCACGGGCTGGACGAGCTCCTCCGCCCGCCGGAGGACGCGAACATCGAGATGGTCCCCGCGCTCCGCTCGGCGCTCTCCAGGGTGCGCCGCATGCCGCGGCCGCCACGGCGCGCGCCGACGCACGGCCCGCCCGGCGCCGACGTCGACGTCATCCTGGGCTTCGACATCGGCTCCACCGGCTCGAAGGTGGTCGCGCTCGACCTCGCCACGAGCGAGCCGCTCTGGGAGGGCTACATCCGCACGAGCGGGAACCCCGTGGGCGCCGCGCAGACGCTCATGTCGATGTTCCTCGACGGCCCGGCCGGCAAGAGCCGCGTGCGCGCCCTCGGCGCGACCGGCAGCGGCCGCGAGATCGTGGGGTCGCTCATGGCGACCTGCTACGGGCGCGACTCGGTGTTCATCCTGAACGAGATCGCCGCGCACGCGCGGGGAGCGCACCACTACGACCCTCGCGTCGACACCATCTTCGAGATCGGCGGCCAGGACGCGAAGTACATCCGGCTCGCCGGCGGTCGCGTCATCGACGCCGCCATGAACGAGGCGTGCAGCGCCGGCACCGGGTCCTTCATCGAGGAGCAGGGCCGCCGCTTCGAGGGCGTCCCCGACGTGGCGACCCTCGGGAACATCGCGCTCGAGGCGGACGAGAGCGCCGCGCTCGGCCAGCACTGCTCCATCTTCATGGCCGAGGTCATCGACGAGGCCGTGGCGGCCGACGTGTCGCGCGCGCGGATCGTGGCGGGCCTGTACGAGTCGGTGATCCAGAACTACCTGAACCGCGTGAAGGGCAGCCGCTCGGTGGGGAAGGTCATCTTCTGCCAGGGCATGCCGTTCGCCTCCGACGCGCTCGCCGCCGCGGTCGCACGCCAGACCGGGTCCGAGGTGATCGTCCCGCCGAACCCCGGCACGGTCGGCGCGCTCGGCATCGCGCTCCTCGCGTCCGACGCCATCGCGGCGGAGGCGCAGCCGGTGCTCGACGGCCGCCGCTTCCTCGGCGCCAAGGTGGAGTCGAAGGACCAGTTCGTCTGCAAGTCGGTGTCCGGCTGCGGCGGCGGCGGCAACAAGTGCCGCATCGACCGGCTCACCACCGTGCTCGAGGGGGAGAAGCAGCGTTTCACCTGGGGCGGGAGCTGCTCGCTCTACGACAAGGGCACCCGCACGAAGAAGCTGCCCGACGGGGCGCCGCACCCGTTCCGCGAGCGCGCGGAGCTCGTCCAGCAGCTCGCGCAGCGCCTCTCGGCGCCGCGGGGAGGGAGGCGCATCGCCCTCACCGACGACTTCCAGCTCAAGGGGATGTTCCCCTTCTTCGCGACCTTCCTGCACGGCCTCGGGCTCGACCTCGACGTGGCCGAGCACGCCGACCGCTCCGCGCTGAAGCGCGGCATCGAGGGCGCGAACGTGCCGTTCTGCGCGCCCATGCAGCAGTACCACGGCGCGGTGGCCGCCCTCGCGGAGCGCGGCGCGGACCTCCTGTTCGTGCCGATGATCCGCGAGATCCCGCGCGTCGCGGACGAGCGGGCGTCGCAGCTCTGCCCGGTCGTGCAGGGAGCGCCGGACATCGTGAAGTGGGATCTCGGGCCCGCCGTGCGGGACCGGATGGTCTCGCCCATCGTCGACATCGGCGCCGGCGCGCTCGACTCCGACGCGTTCGTCGAGTCGTGCCGCCACCTCGCCGAGTCGCTCGGCGTGAAGCGGGAGAAGGCGTGGCGCGCGGCGTTCGACGCGGCCCGCGCGGAGCAGCTCGCGTTCGACGAGAAGCTCCTCGACCTCGGCAGGGCGGCGCTCGAGAGGTGCGAGAAGGACGGCATCATCCCGGTCGTCGTCCTCGGGCGCACCTACACCATCCACGACGACGTCCTGAACTCGAACCTGCCCGCCATCCTGCGGGACCAGGGCGCGATCGCGATCCCGCTCGACTGCTTCCCGGTCGGCGAGGACGCGCCGATCTTCCCGAACATGTTCTGGGGCCACGCGCACCGCATCCTGCGCGCCGGCTGGCAGATCCGCCGGACGCCCGGCGTGTACGCGCTCTTCGCGTCGAACTACTCCTGCGGCCCGGACAGCTTCACGCACCACTTCGTCCAGGACCTCATGGAGGGGAAGCCCTTCGCCATCATCGAGACGGACGGCCACGCCGGCGACGCCGGGACGAAGACCCGCGTCGAGGCGTTCCTGCACTGCGTCCGCGAGCACAAGGCCGCGGGAGAGCGTGGCGCGCCGCGCCCGGCGGAGGGGCTCACGGTCGAGAGCGCCACCATCCGCGAGATCGCGTCGAAGGGCGAGAAGGTGCTCCTGCCCACCATGACGGACGCGGCCGACGTGCTCGCGGGCCTGCTGCGCGGCATGGGCGTCCCCGCGGAGACGCTCCCGGAGCCGGGCGCCGAGGCGCTGCGGCTCGGCCGCCGCCACACGTCGGGCAAGGAGTGCCTGCCCATGACGCTCACGCTCGGGAGCCTCCTCGAGCGGCTGGAGAAGGCGGGCCGGGACGAGAAGTTCGCGTTCTTCATGCCCGGCTCGGACGGTCCGTGCCGCTTCGGCGCGTACAAGGAGCTGCACCAGCTCGTGCTCGAGCGGCTCGGCTACCGCGACCGCGTGCGCATCTGGGCGCCGCCGTTCGGCGACTACTTCCAGGGCGTCCCGCCGGGCCTCGGCGCGCTCATGCTCGCCGGCACCTTCGCCATGGACCAGCTCCGTGACATGCTGCACGACGTGCGGCCGCGCGAGACGCGCCCGGGCGGCGCCGACGAGGTGTACGAGCGGTACCTCGCGGAGCTCGTGGCGCTCGCCGAGCGCGAGGCGCGCGGCGATCTCTCGGGGAAGACCGTGCTCCGCGAGGCGGCCATCGGCCGCGCCTGGGGCGTCCCCGCGCTCGTGGGCCGCGCGGCGTGCGAGTTCGCGGCGCTGCGTGGCGCGCAGGACCTCCCGGTCGTCCTGGTGGTCGGCGAGATCTACGTGCGCAACGTGCCCGGCTCGAACGGGAACGTCGTGGAGGCGCTCGAGCGCCGCCGCATCCGCGCACGCATCGCCGGCGTCGGCGAGTTCATCCAGTTCTCCGACTTCATGGGCGCGCGGACGAAGACGCGGCGCACGCTCGGCGACCGGCTCGACTCGTGGGTGCGCCGCCGCCTCGAGGTGCTCGTGGGCCGGGCCGCGGCCGGGCCGATGCGCTGGCACGTCCCGCCGCGCACGAAGGAGGTGCTGCACGCAGCGCACTCCTACGTGCGTGACAAGCTCGAGGCGGAGACGCCGCTCACCATCGGCGCGGCGGTGCACTCGTGGCGCGCCGGCGAGATCGACGGCGTCGTGTCGCTCGGGCCCCTCGAGTGCATGCCGAACAAGATCGCGGAGTCGCAGTTCGTGCACATCGGCGAGAAGGAGGAGCTCCTCTCGCTCACGCTGTCGCTGAACGGCGACCCCGTCGACCCGGAGCCGCTCGACGGCTTCGCCCTGGAGGTCCACGAGCGGCACAAGGCGCGCCGGGCCCGCGCCGGCCGCGCCGCGACCGAGGAGCCGATGGGCCCGGTGCCGGAGCTCGAGCCGGAGGCGGGGTAGCGGGCCGGCGCCGCGCCTTGCCAACGGGCGCGGCACCCGGCAAATTGGCGAGCCTCCATGGAGACCGCGTTCTCGGCGTCGTTCCGGTGCGCGAGCGGCTGCGATTTTCACGCCGCCCTCACCGAGGTCGTGTACGAGTGCCCGCGCTGCGGCGGGCTGCTCGAGGTGGAGCACGACGTCCAGGCGCTCGCGCGCCGCCCCGCCGCCGAGTGGAAGGCCCTCTTCGACGGCCGGTTCAAGCTCGGGCCGTGGCCGTTCGGCTCGGGCGTGTGGGGCAAGAAGGAGTGGGTGTATCCCCAGCTCGCCTCCCAGAACGTCGTCTCGATGTTCGAGGGCGGGAGCCCGCTCCTCCGCGTCGATCGCTACGCGCGCGAGATCGGGCTCGCGGACGTCTGGGTGAAGGAGTGCGGCGTCACGCACACCGGGTCCTTCAAGGACCTGGGCATGACGGTGCTCGTCTCGGCCGTGAAGGAGATGCGGGCGCGCGGGACGCCGGTGCGCGCGGTGGCCTGCGCCTCGACGGGCGACACCTCCGCCGCGCTCTCTGCGTACTGCGCCGCGGCCGGCATCCCGAGCGTGGTGCTGCTCCCCCGCGGCAAGATCTCGACCTCGCAGCTCATCCAGCCCATCTCGAACGGCGCGCTCGTCCTCGAGCTCGACACCGACTTCGACGGCTGCATGAAGGTGGTGCGCGAGCTCTCGCACACGAAGGACATCTACCTCGCGAACTCGATGAACTCGCTCCGCATCGAGGGGCAGAAGACCGCCTCGATCGAGATCGCGCAGCAGCTCGGCTGGACGTCGCCCGACTGGATCGTGATTCCCGGCGGGAACCTCGGGAACGCGAGCGCGGTGGGGAAGGGGTTCGTTCTCCTGAAGCAGCTCGGGCTGGTGGACAGGCTCCCCCGCCTCGTCGTCGCGCAGGCGGAGCACGCGAACCCGCTCTGGCGCGCCACCACGGGCGCCGGACAGAAGGCCGAGCCGGGCGTGAAGGTCGCGGCGGTCACCGCGAAGAAGACGCTCGCCTCCGCGATCCAGATCGGCGCGCCGGTCTCGGCGGATCGCGCGCTGCGCGCGCTCGGTGCGCTCGACGGCCTCGTGGAGCAGGCCAGCGAGCAGGAGCTGGCAGACGCCGCGGCGCGCGCGGACCGCGCAGGGCTCTTCACGTGCCCGCACACGGGCGTGGCGCTCGCGGCGCTGGAGAAGCTCGCCCGCGCCGGCACGATCCGGAAGGCCGAGCGCGCCGTGGTCATCTCGACCGCCCACGGGCTCAAGTTCCCCGACTTCAAGGTCGGCTACCACGACGAGACCTTGCCCGGGCTGCGCTCGCCGCTCCGCAACGCCTCCGTGAAGCTCGCGCCGACGCTGGGCGCCGTGCAGGACGCGATTGCCGCCCGCTTCGGGCGGGGGTAGAACCGGCGCGCGATGAACGACGTCCAAGGGGTACGGGATCCCCCGACGCGCGAGCGGCTCCGGGCCGAGCACGACGCTCTCGCCGCGGCGCTCGCGGTGCGCACCTCCATCGACTGGGCGCGCAGGGCGTTCTACGAGCTGTTCATCGGCCTCCTCTCCGTTGGACTGACCGTGAAGCTCGCCTGGGACCGCTGGGGGGCGCTTCGGCCCGGGGTCGCGCGAAAGCCGATCACGGGGCCGCCGGTCTTCTTCTGGATCGCGACCGCGGCGGCCGTCGTGCTGCTCCTCCTCGCCATCCGCTCGTTCGTCACGGCGCGGCGGCTGGGGCGCGCGGAGGACGCGAAGTGGATCCGCTACCGGGAGCTCCGCGCGGTCCTGGGGCTCGACACGTGACCCGCGGCCGGGCGAGGCCGCGGGCCCGCGGCCGCCTCCTCGTCCTCGAGGGCCTCGACGGCGCCGGCACCACCACGCAGGCGCGCATCCTCGGCGAGCGGCTCGCCGCCGAGGGCCGGAGCGTGCACGTCACCGCCGAGCCGTCCCGCGGGCCCGTGGGCGCGCTCGTCCGCCAGGTGCTCACCCGCCGCGTGGTGGGGGACGGCGGCCACGGGTTCGACCCCGCCGCCCTCGCGCTCCTGTTCGCGGCGGACCGGCTCGATCACCACGCCGTCGAGGTCGCGCCCAAGCTCGCGCAGGGGATCGACGTGGTCTCGGATCGCTACACGCTGTCGTCGCTCGCGTACCAGGGCCTCGCCACCGGCGACATGGCGTGGGTCGAGGCGGTGAACGCTCGCGCGCCCGGCGCCGACCTGACGGTGTTCCTGCGGGCGCGGCCGGAGGTCGCGCTCCGCCGCCGGCAGGAAGCCACCCTCGATCGCGAGATCTTCGAGGTGTCCTCGTTCCAGCGCCGGGTGGCGCGCAGCTACGACCGCGCCATCGGACGGCTCCGCGCGGCCGGGCAGGAGGTCGTCGAGGTCGACGGCGAGGCCCCGGTCGAGGTGGTCGCCCGGGCGGTGTGGACCGCGGTCCGCAGGGTGCGGTAGGACCGAGGCGGGAGGCCGCCTTGAGGACGCCCACCGCCATCCTCGTCGTGGTCGGGAGCGAGGTGCTCTCGGCGAAGGTGCAGGACGAGAACGGGCCGTGGGCGGCGCGCCGGCTGCGCGACCTCGGGGTCCAGCTCCTCGCCATCCACACGGTGCTCGACCGCGCCGACGACATCGTGGAGGCGGTGGACCGGTCGCGGCGCGCGGCGGACTGGGTGTTCACGTCGGGCGGCGTCGGGCCCACGCACGACGACATCACCGTGGCCGCGGTGGCCCGGGCGCTCGGCCGGCCCATCCGCCGGAGCGCGCAGCTCGTCGAGTGCATCCGCGCCATCCACCGGCGCCACAACGCCGGCGCCGAACCGCCCGAGGCGGCGCTGCGCATGGCCGACGTGCCGGAGGGGACGCGGCTGCTCGGGCATGCCTCGTTCCCGACGCTCGCCGTCGAGAACGTGGTCATGCTGCCGGGCCCGCCCCAGTTCTTCCGGTTCCAGTTCGACGAGATCGCGCCGGTGCTGTCGGCGCCGCCGTTCCGGCTCGCCTGCGTCTATCTCGGCGTCGGCGAGGCGGGCGTGGCGGCCATCCTGGACCGCGTCGCGCGCGAGCACCCCGGGGTCGACATCGGCAGCT
>DASSQM010000192.1:0-5214 GCA_035702465.1 Anaeromyxobacter sp.
GGTGCAGCGGAAGATGAGCGGCGAGGGCCCGTCGAAGTCGTCCTCGGAGCTGGGCCGTGGCGTCTCGGCGATCACGTTCCCGGCCGCGTCGAGCGCGCGCGCGGTGACCAGGACCGGGCCCTCCGCGTCGGCCACGAGCGCATCGCGGTCGAACGACACCGCCACGACCGCGGGCGGCCCGGCGACGGCATCGAGCTTCAGGACGGCGCGCGACGCGGGCGACTGCTGGAGGCGGATCGCGAGCCGCTCCTCGCCCGCGCGGCCCGGCGGCAGCGTCCAGGAGGCCTCGAAGGCGCCGGGCTCCTTCTCGGCGACCGACACGGAGCCGCGCGTCGGCTCGAACACCGGCACGTCGCCGCGGCGAGCGGCGCCGTGCGGCGCGACCACGTACGCGACGACGCGCACGCGCTCCTGGCGATCGGCGAGGACGGTGCCGCGGTCGAGCACCGCGTGGAGGAGCTGCATCTCCGGCACGTGCAGGTCGATGGGCTTGAAGCCGTGGTGCGCCTCGCGGACGCCCGGCGGCACGACGACGGGGATGACGGCGACGCCGTCGGGTCCGGCGCGCCGCGGCCCGAAGCTCCGGTCGCCGATCTGGAGCGTGATCTCCTCGCCCGGCGCGGTGCGCACGCGCGCGTCGCCCTGGCCGGAGAGCGGGATGGCGAGCCAGCCGTGCTCGGTGCCGTGCGGAGTACGCCCGACGGCCGCGACGATGGCGACCTGCGGGACGCGGTCGGCCGGCGCGCGGTACCGCGCCACGAAGCCGCCCGCGACGCGCCGGATGCCCTCGACGCGCCCGGCGCTCGCGGAGAGCGAGACGTCCTCCACGTCGGCGGGCGTCGCGATGCGCAGGTCCGCGGCGGAGTCCCGCCCGAGGACGAGGCGGGGCGGGTCCGCGGTGACGTGGAGCACTCCCCCGGAGGCGGGCTGGCCGGGGTCCTGCGCGCGGGCGGCGGACGGCGCGACGGCGAGCGCGGCCGCGCCCGCCGTCAGGAGGAGCGCGGCCAGCGCCGCGTCAGCGCTCGGTGCTCGCGCCCGCATGCCAGTCGATCTCGACCGAGAGGACCTCGCCGCCGTCCTTGCCGCGCCGGCGCTCGGGCGCGGGAGGGTTCGCGGCCTCCCGCTCCTGGGCCCTGCGCGTCGCGGCGCGGACGAGCACTCCCGCCGGGACGTGGGCCTTCTTCGGCGCGACCGCCTGCGGGTGGACGCCGACGGCGCCCTTCCCAGGCGAGGCCGCCGTGGCGGTGCCCGCCGTGGGGCGCGGCTCCGCGCCGCTCTCCGGGCCGCCGTCGCGATCTCCGGCCCCCGCGAGCAGGGCGGTGCCGAGCGCCGCGCCGAGCACGGCGGCGAGCCCCATCGCGACGATGCGCGCGCGGCCGATCACACGGCCCCCCGCGCGGGCGGCGGCGGCACCGCGATGCAGAACTCCGTGACCGCCCAGGGCAGCCTCGCAGGGTCCTGCTCGTCGACGAGATACACCTCACCGCCGTATCGCGACATGAGCCGGCGCGCGACGTGCAGCCCGAGCCCGCTCCCGCGCTGGGCGCCCTTCGTCGTGAACCTCGGCTCGAAGATGTGTGCACGGTTCTCGCTGGGGATCCCCACCCCCTCGTCGGAGACCCGGACCTCCACCCCGCCGGCGCGCACCGGGAGCACCCGCACCTCGACCCGGGCCTCCTGGCCGGCCCCCTCGATCGCGTCGAGGGCGTTGGCGAGCAGGTTCGTGGCGGCGTGGACGAGCGCCCCGGGCGCGCCGTACCCGCGCCGGCCGCCGTCCTGGGACGCGAAGAGGAACCGGCGCGCGAGCGGCCGGAGGCGGTGCGCGAGCAGGTCGACGGCGCGCGAGACCACGGGCGCGACGTCGAACGCGGCGGGCTCGGCCTCGCCGGGGCGGAGGAGGTCCTCGTAGCCGCTCACGATCTCCGCGAGCCGCGCGAGCTGCACCCGGAGGATGCGCCACTCCTCGGCCGCGCCCAGCGCCCGCACCGCGCGCTCGAGCAGGGCCGCCGCCGCGTCCGCGCCCTGGAGCGGCTGCTTCAGCTCGTGCAGGAGGCTGGGCACGATGAGGTCGGCGTCCATGACGCCGATGCCCGCCTTCGTGTCTTCCGACCAGCTCGCCATGTCTCTCTCTCTCCCGCTTCAGGCGAGGTGCGCCGAGGCCGCCGCGGGCAGGAGCACCGTCACGGCGGCGCCCATGCCCTCCTCGCTCTCCACCACGATGCGCCCGTGGTGGGCCTCCACGATGCTGTGCGACACGGAGAGGCCGAGCCCCACCTGTCCCTGCTGTCCCTTCGTCGTGAAGAAAGGGTCGAAGATCCGCTCGCGGATCGCGGACGGGATGCCCTTGCCGGTGTCGGTGACGCGCAGCCGGAGCGCGTCGCCGTCGACGGTGCCGAGCGACACCTCGAGCTTGCCGCCGCCGGGCATGGCGTTGATGGCGTTCTCCACGATGTGCGCCACCACCTGCTGGATCTGGACCGGGTCGCCCTGCGCGTCCGGCAGCGGGTCGTCGATGCGCTTCGTGAGGTCGATGCCGGAGGAGCGCAGCCGCTCCTCGTAGAGCGAGAGCGCGGAGTTCACGGTCCGTCCCAGCGAGAAGCGCTGGCCGGAGATGCTCCGCTCCTGGTCGGCGAAGCTCCGCAGGTCCTCCACCACGCGCGCCACGCGCCCGGCCTGCTCCTGCGCGCGGGCGATCATCTCGGCGTGCGGGCTGCCCGGCGGCGCCTGCTTGCGGAGGATGGCGAGGTACCCGGTGACGGCGGTCATCGGGTTGTTGAGCTCGTGCGCGAGGCCCGCGCCGAGCGACCCGAGCGCGGCGAGCCGGCGGGTGCGGAGGATCTGGTCCTGCGCCTCCTTCAGCTCGGCCGTGCGCTGGTCGACGCGGCTCTGGAGCTCGGCGTTGAAGGCACGGATCTCCTCGTCGCGCCGCCGGATCTCGGCGGTCATCGACACGAACGCGCGGCCGAGGTCGGCGAGCTCGTCCTTGCCGCTCGGCTGGAGCGGGGCCGCGTAGTCGCCCGCGGCGATGGAGGCGGCGGCGCGCGAGAGGCCCTGGATCGGCTTCGTGACGCGGCGCGCGAGGAGGGCGCCGAGGCCGAGGGCGAGCACGAGCGCGGCCGTCGCCCACGCGAACGTGTAGAAGCGCATCCGCTCGGCCGCGCGGAACGCGACGGACATCGGCTGCGCGACGACGACGCCCCAGCCGTACTTGCGCACCGGCGCGAACGCCGCGAGCCAGCGCGTGCCGTCCGTGCGGTAGACGAGGCCCGACCACGAGATGCCCTTGCCGAACCCGACGTCCGAGAGCCGCCGCTCGTCGTCGGTGAGCGCCGCGTCGGCGCGGCCGTGCAGGAGGACGTCGCCCTTGCTGTCCACGAGGTAGGCGAATCCGGTCCCGCCCGAGAGCTCTCCGATGCGCCCCTCCACGTCGCGGAGCACGATCTCGGCGACGATGGAGCGGTCCGGCCCGAGGCGCTGCGCCACCGCGATGCGGAGCGACCCGCCGCCGGCGCGATAGGGCTCGCTCATGGCGGTCGCGCCGGCCCCCGCCGGCGCGGCCGGGAACTTCCGCGAGAAGAGCTGGAGGTCGGCGTCGGTCACGGGCTCGCGCCCGGCGAGGGCCGGGTCCTGATCCGGGCGCCGCTCGAAGACGGGCCCGGCGACCGGGACCCGCTTGTCGCTCACGAGCGCGATGATCGAGACGAACTGGAGCTGCCGGTACGGGATCTGGAGGATCTGCGTGAGCTCGCTGCGCGCGAAGTCGTCGAGCGGGAGGAGGGCCGCGGTGGAGAGGTTCAGGTTGTCGAGCGAGGACGTGACCGTCCGCTCCGTGAAGAGCGCGAGGTCCTCCGCCGCCTGGGTCTGCATCCTGCCGACGGTGCGCTGCAGCTCGTCGCGGCTCACGACGTAGGAGACGAGGCCGAACAGCGCGATGGGGAGCACGCCGACGGCGAGCAGCACGAGGCCGATCTTCGCGCCGAACCTCATCGCAGAGCTCCACCTCCGTCGACGTTCGCCACGTCCCGGGTGCCCCTTCCCCCGCCGATCTGCGTTCCAGGCCTCGAATATGGATGCCTGCTCCCCCGGCAGGCAAGCCTGGGTCCGATCGAATGTACCGCACCGATGGTACATCCGAGGAAATTCGCCAAAAATCTTCGGGACGCGACCGGCCCCAATTTGGATGTGGTCCCGGGTCTCCCATCCGCGCGGAGAAGCCTTTGACGGTCCGCTCGGAACCGCTATCGTGCGCCCGCCCCGGGCGCCAGCCCCGGCCCGCGGCGGGGGCGGGGGACTCGAACGAAGGAGGAGGCGCGGCGATGCTCCAGAAGCTCATGCCCAAGTCGGACGACTTCTTCACCGACTTCGAGCAGCAGGCGGCCACGGTGGTGGAGGGGGCGAAGCTGCTCAAGGACCTCCTCGACGACTTCACGGACGTCCCCCGGAAGTCCCAGGCCATCAAGGACGTCGAGCACAAGGGCGACGACATCACCCACCGCGCGTTCGCGCGGCTCCACACGCAGTTCATCACGCCGTTCGACCGCTCCGAGATCCACCGGCTGCTCTCGCGCATCGACGACGTGCTCGACCTCGCCGACGCCGCGTCGGAGCGCCTGTCGCTCTACGACCTCGACACGGTCCTCCCCGAGGCACGGGAGCTGTGCGGGGTCTTCGTCGCGCAGGTCCTCAAGATGGAGGAGGCGGTGAAGGGCCTGCGGAACATGAAGAAGGACCCGAACCGCATCCTCGACGCGTGCAAGGAGATGAACGTCCTCGAGAACCAGGCGGACACGCTCACCCGCCGGACCATGGCGAAGCTGTTCAAGCGCGGCAACGACCCGCTCACCGTCATGAAGTGGAAGGAGATCATCGATCTCATGGAGGACGCCACGGATCGCGCCGAGGACGTGGCGAACGTGATCGAGGGCGTGGTCCTGGAGCACGCGTAGCGGCGCCCGGGAGCCTGCCCCGATGCTCGTCGCCATCGTCGTCGCCCTCATCGCGGTCGCGCTCGCGTTCGACTTCCTCAACGGCTTCCACGACGCGGCGAACTCGATCGCGACGGTGGTCTCGACCCGCGTGCTGTCGCCGCTCGTGGCGGTCGGCTGGGCCGCGTTCTTCAACTTCGTGTCGGCGGCGCCGGTGCTCTGGGGCGTCGAGCTCAAGGTCGCCGCCACCATGGGCAAGGGCATCATCCACTTCGACCAGCTCCGCGCG
>DASSQM010000193.1:0-4869 GCA_035702465.1 Anaeromyxobacter sp.
CCGCGACGGCAGGAGCGCCTCGATGGGCTTGCCGGCGAGCTCGGCCCTCGGCCAGCCGAACAGGCGCTCGGCGATCGCGTTCAGGTGCAGGACTTGCCCGCGGTGGTCGACGATGACCATCGCGTCCGGCACCGACTCGAGCAGGGAGAAGTCCACCCCTCCAAGGTCGTGCTCCCCCCGCGCAGACGAGAGCCCCCATCGCCTGCCCGTTCGTCCCCGGCGGTGGCGAGCCCTGGCAAGGCGTCCCCACATTGGGATCGGGCGAGCGGAGGCGGGCGCCGCCCCGGGGGGGATCATGGGGAACGCGAACGGAATGCTCGCCCTGCCGCTCCTCCTGTTCGGGGGCTCCCTGGCGCTCGTCGCGGCGGCGAAGAGCACGCCCGCCCACGATCCGCGCGCGCGCGTCGAGCTCGAGCTCGTGGGCGTGCTGCCGGTGCCCGAGGGACAGGCGGGCATCCTCGTCCTGCGCGAGAAGGGGAAGGACACCGTCCTCCCGCTCTTCGTGCCCGACGGGCGCCGGTTCGCCCCGTCCGCGAGCGGCGGGAGCCTGCTCGACCGCGCCATCGCGGCGCTGGGCGGTCACCTCTCGGAGGTCGAGATCGAGCGGGCGGAGGAGACCTCGGGGGGCGCGAGGGTCCGGCTCACGCAGGCGGGCAAGCCGCTCGAGCTGCAGGCGGTGCCGTCGGAGTCGATCGCGCTCGCCGTCGCCGCCGGGGTCCCCATCGTCGCCTCGCGCCAGCTGCTCGACGAGGAGGGGCTCACGCCCGAGGACCTCGCCCGCGCGCACGCGCGCGACAGGAAGCGGCAGACGACGAAGCTGTGAGGAGGCCTGAGGAGGCCTACCGGCCCGGCCGCGGCGTCATCGCCGGGACCTGGCCGCTGAAGTCGTAGATGGACTCGAGACGCACGTTCCGATAGCGCTCGAGCTTGAGCGCCATCCGCGAGAGGACGGCGAGGAAGTCCCTCACGTCGGGGAGCGCGCTGCGTCCGGCCGCCTTCTTGAGCCGCTTCACCTCGGCGAGGATGGGCTTGCGCGCCTCGCGCGGGTGGTAGAGGAACGCGCCGGAGAAGAAGAGCGCGCCGTCGAACGGGAGGAGCCGCGCCTCGAGCAGGTCTCCCTTGCCGAGGCCGGCGACCTGCCTGCGCTCGGTGACGTCGTGGTCGACGCCCGTGAACACGTCCCTGAGCCGCACGGCGGAGTCGCCGATCCTCCGGACCTCGAAGAGCCCGTGCACGTTCGCGCCGAGATCGCGGTACGCGCGCACCTCCTCCGGCGAGAGCGAGGCCGCCTCCGCCTCGACGAAGCGCTCGAGCGTGGTCCCGAGCCCTCCCGCCGGCCGGAAGTCGTAGAGGTAGTGGTCGAGCATCCCGTTCACGCGGATCTCGAACGAGCGATCCTCCTCGTGCGGCTCCCCGTAGCGCGCGAAGTGCTCCTTGCGCGCCGCGAGCAGGTGCTCCTTCCGCGGCTCGGCGGTCGCCCACGAGAGCAGCTTCTCGTGGTGCTGCGCGAGGGTCATCGCGCGTGCTCCATCATCCGCACGAACCGGGCGAAGAGCGGCCGCGCGTCGTGCGGCCCGGGCGATGCCTCCGGGTGGTACTGGACGCTGTAGGCGGGCGCGTCGAGCACCTCGAGCCCCTCCACCGTGCCGTCGTTCAGGTTCACGTGCGTCACGCGGGCGCGCTTGCCCAGCGCCTTGTCGTCGACGGCGAACCCGTGGTTCTGGACGGTGATGTCCACCTTGCCAGTGGAGAGCTCCTTCACGGGCTGGTTCGCGCCGCGGTGGCCGAACTTGAGCTTGTAGGTGCTCGCGCCGAGCGCGAGCGCCAGGATCTGGTGCCCAAGGCAGATGCCGAACACCGGGACCCTGCCGAGGAGCGCGGCGACCGACTCGCGGGCGCCAGCGACCGCGGCCGGGTCGCCCGGCCCGTTCGTGAGGAAGACGCCGTCCGGGCGGAGCGCCAGGGCCTCCGCGGCGGTGGTCGCGGACGGCACGACCGTGATGCGGCACCCGGCCTCGGCGAGGAGCCGCAGCATGGCGCGCTTCAGGCCCCAGTCGTACGCGACGACGTGGAAGCGGGGCTTCTCCTCGTCGGCCCGCTCGCCGTCGCTCCAGGCGTCGGCGCCGCGCTCCTTCCACTCGTACCGCGTCTTCGTGGAGATGAGCGTCGCGAGGTCCTGGCCCTCCATGCCCGGCAGCGCGCGGGCCCGCTCGACGAGCGCCTTCGCGCTCCCCTCCGTCGAGATGACGCCCATCTGCGCGCCGGCGGTGCGGATGTGCTTCGTGAGCCGGCGGGTGTCGATCCCCCAGATGCCGACGACGCCGTTCCTCGCGAGGTACGCGCCGAGGCTCGCCTCCGCGCGGAAGTTCGAGGGCTCCTCCGCGTGGTGGCGGACGATGAAGCCCGTCGCGTGCGGGTGCGCCGACTCGTCGTCGGCCCGCACGACGCCGTAGTTCCCCTGCTCCGGGTACGTCATGCAGACCATCTGCCCGACGTACGACGGATCGGTGAGGATCTCCTGGTACCCCGTCATCGACGTGTTGAACACCACCTCGCCGGTCGCCTCGCCGGCGGCGCCGAACGAGTGGCCTTCGAAGGTGGTGCCGTCCGCCAGCGCCAGGATCGCCCGCTTCGTCATCTCTCCGCCCTGCCCTCCGCGTGCACGATCTTCCCTCCCACCACGGTGTAGACACAACGTCCGACGAGGCGCTTCCCCTTCCACGGGGTGTTCTTGCTCTTCGAGTGCAGCCGGGCCGGGTCGACGAGCCACTCCGCCGCCGGGTCGAGGACGGCCACGTCGGCGGCGGCGCCGCGGGCGAGCGTGCCCGCCGAGAGCCCGAACGCGCGGGCCGGCGCGGCCGTGAGCGCCTCGACGAGGCGGCGCTCCGGGAGCACGCCCTTCCGCACGAGGTCCAGGCAGACGGAGAACGCCGTCTCGAGCCCGATGATGCCGTTCAGGGCGGCGTCGAACTCGAGGTCCTTCTCGACCAGGGTGTGCGGCGCGTGGTCCGTCGCGACCGCGTCGAGCGTCCCGTCCGCGAGCCCCTCGCGCACGGCCGCCACGTCCTCCGCCGAGCGGAGCGGCGGGTTCATCTTGAAGTCGGTGGAGTAGCCCGAGGCGGCCACGTCCTCGTCCGAGAGGGCGAGGTGGTGCGGCGTCACCTCCGCGGTCACGGCGAGGCCGCGCTTCTTCGCCTCGCGCACCGCGCGCACCGCGCCCCTCGTCGAGACGTGCTGGAGGTGGAGCCTCCCGCCGGTGAGCTCGAGCAGCGCGAGGTCGCGGAGGACCATCACCTCCTCGGCGGCCGCGGGGACGCCCTTCAGGCCGAGGCGGGTCGAGACGGCGCCCTCGTGCATGACGCCCTTCCCGACGAGGAGCGGGTCCTCCTCGTGGACCGCGACGGGCAGGCCGAAGCCGCGGGCGTACTCGAGCGCGCGGCGCATCAGGGCGGAGCTCGCGACGGGCTTGCCGTCGTCCGAGACCGCGACGCACCCGGCGGCCTGGAGCTCGCCGTACTCGGCGAGCTCCTCCCCGTTCTGGCCGCGCGAGATGCAGCCGACGGGGAGCACGCGGGCGAGGCCGGCCTGCGCGGCGCGGGCGAGCACGAGCTCGGTCACCGACGCGCTGTCGTTCACCGGCTTCGTGTTCGGCATCGCGCAGATGGTGGTGAAGCCGCCCGCGACCGCGGCGCGTGCGCCGGTCGCGACGGTCTCCTTGTACTCCTGGCCGGGCTCGCGCAGGTGGACGTGCAGGTCCACGAAGCCGGGCGTGACCCACCGCCCGCGGGCGTCGATGGCGCGCGCGTCCCGCGGCCGCTCCACGCGCTCCGAGACCTCGGCGATGGCGCCGTCCTTGACGACCACCGTGCGCACGCCGTCCGTGCCGCTCGCCGGGTCGATCACCCGGCCGCCCTCGATGAAGAGCGTCTCGCTCATGCCTTCCCCTCGGCGCCCTCGGCGGACTTGCCCCCGGCGAGCAGATAGAGGATCGCCATCCGGACCGCGACGCCGTTCTGCACCTGGTCGAGGATGACGCTGCGCGGGCCGTCCGCCACCTCCGGCGAGAGCTCGACGCCCCGGTTGATCGGGCCCGGGTGGAGGATGAGGCAGGAGGGCTTGAGCCACTCCTCCGCCTTCTTCGCGTTGAGCCCCCAGTACTTCGAGTACTCGCGCGTGTTCGGGATGAGCGGATCGCCGATGCGCTCGTGCTGGATGCGCAGCATGACGACCGCGTCGGCGCCCTCGACCGCCTCCCGGAGCCGGTGGTGCACGGTCGCGCCGAGCTTCTCGACGCCGAGCGGGATCATGGTGGGCGGCCCGCAGAGCCGGACCTTCGCGCCGAGCTTGGGCATGGCGTGCAGGTCGGAGCGGGCGACGCGCGAGTGCGAGATGTCGCCGACGATGGCGACGGTCTTGCCCTCGAGAGTGCCGAGCTTCTCCCGCAGCGTGAAGCAGTCGAGGAGCCCTTGCGTCGGGTGCTCGTGCGCGCCGTCGCCGGCCGAGACCACCGCGCAGGAGACGCGCTCGGAGACGAGGCGCGGCGCGCCGCCCGCCGAGTGGCGGATGACGAGCACGTCGGGGCGCATGGCCTCGAGGTTCTTCGCGGTGTCGACGAGCGTCTCGCCCTTCGTCACCGACGAGGCCGCCGAGGTCCAGTTGAGCGCGTCGGCGGAGAGCACCTTCGCGGCGATCTCGAACGAGCTGCGCGTGCGCGTCGAGGCCTCGAAGAAGAGGTTCACGATGCTCTTGCCCCGCAGCGACGGCACCTTCTTGATGGGCCGCTGCAGGACCTCCTTCATGGAGACCGCGAGGTCGAGGACCTCGAGGAGCTCCTCGCGGGAGTAGTCCTCCAGCGCGATGCAGTGCTTC
>DASSQM010000194.1:0-4412 GCA_035702465.1 Anaeromyxobacter sp.
AGGGCGCGACGGAGGCGTGGTACCGGTCCGAGCTCCTGAAGCGGCTCCCGTTCGTATCGTTCGCGCCCATGGTGTTCGTGTCCGCGAAGGAGCGTCGCGGCGTGACGCGCGTGCTCGACCGGGCGGCGCGCCTCGTCGAGCAGCACCGGGCGCGGTTCCCGACGCCGCAGCTCAACGAGCTCCTCGAGGCGATCCAGGAGGACCACCCGGCGCCGCTCGCGAAGGGCCGCACGGTGAAGCTGTACTACGTCACCCAGGTGGCCTACGCGCCGCCCACGTTCCTCATCCAGTGCAGCCGCCCGGAGGCGATCGGCGACGGCTACAGGCGCTTCGTGGAGAACCGGTTCCGGGAGGCGTTCGGCCTCGAGGTGCCGATGCGGCTCGTCTTCCGCGAGCGGAAGCGGCGGAGCAGGCCGCCGCCGCGGCGCAGGCGCTGAGCGGGCGCGCGAAGCGCTTGACCTGCCAGGGAGCGCCGCCTACAGTGGCGCGGTTTTTCTCGCGATTTCGCAGAGGTAGAGAGGCCCCATGGCGAAGCCGGACGTCTTGACCCGCAAGGACATGAAGGAGCCGGACAAGTTCCAGCAGGCGGCGACCCAGGCCGCGTCCTGGATCGCGGCCCGGCGCAGGCACGTGGCGTATGCGGGGCTCGCCGTCGTCGCCGTGGTCGTGCTCGTCGTGATCCTCTTCGCCGTCCAGGAGCGCCGCGCCCAGACCGCCGGTGCCGCCGCGTCCGACCTCCTGCAGGCGATGGGCGGCGAGATCTCGAGCGTGCCGCTCCCCGGGTTCCCCGGGCCGTTCTACCCGAGCGAGGAGGCGCGCCAGAAGGCTGTGGTCGCCGCGGCGGACCGCGTCCTCTCCGAGTATCCGGGCACCGGCGCCGCGGACCTCGCGGCGCTCGCGAAGGGGGACGCCCACCTGCGCCTGCGCGAGTGGGACCGGGCCAAGGCGTCGTACGAGCGCTTCCTGTCGCACGCCGATGCGAAGGACTCGCTCCGGTTCGGTGCGCTCGAGGGCCTCGCGCTGGCGGAGGAGGGGAAGGGGAACCTCGACGCCGCCGCGGCCGCGTACGGGCGGATGGCGAAGGAGGCGCCCGCGTTCGCGGACCACGCCGACCTGGAGGCCGCCCGCGTGCTCGCGCAGGCCGGGAAGACCGCCCAGGCGAAGGAGCTCCTCACCGGGTTCGCGGAGAAGCACAAGGAGTCGCAGCTCGCCGCCGAGGCCTCGCAGCGGCTCGCCGCGCTGGGCGGGAAGTAGATGACCGGCCTCGCGCTCGCGCTCCTCCTCGCGGCCGGCCCCGGGGTCGCGCGATCGCTGCCGCCTGCGCCCGTCGCGCTCTACCACGTCGTGTGGGAGCGCCCGTTCGTTCCGGCGCGGGCGCTCGAGTCGGGGCCCGCGGAGCGCGGTGGCGTGGCGGTCGATCCCACCACCGGGCTCGCCATCTTCGGGACGCGCGACGGCTGGCTCCACGCCGTTCGGCACGACGGCACGGTCGCGTGGGAGATCGAGGGCGAGGGCACGTTCGGCCCGCCCACCGTGGAGGGCGACACGGTGTACGTCGGCTCCTCGGGCGGGAAGCTCTACGCCGTCGCCATCCCGACCGGCAAGGAACGGTGGGTCTACAAGAGCGAGGAGGACCTCTCCACGCGCCCGGCGGTGGCGCACGGCTCGGTGTTCGTCTCGAGCCTGCAGGACACGGTCTTCTGCGTCGACCAGGCCTCCGGAGCGTGGAAGTGGCACCACCGGCGCGCGCAGCGAGGGGAAGGGTTCACCATCTTCGGCGAGGCGTCCGTCGTCGCCGGGCCCGACGCGGTGTACTCGGCCTACTCCGACGGCTACGCCGCCGCGCTCGATCCGGCGACGGGATCTCCGCGGTGGGAGAAGCAGATCGCGCCGCCCGACGACCACCTCGACGTGGACGCCATCGCGCTCGATGGATCGCGCCTCTACGCCGCGGCGTACTCCGGCGCGGTGCTGGCGGTGAACGCGCGCACGGGCGAGGTGGCGTGGACGTCGAAGGTGCCCGCCGCCGCCCAGCTCGCGGTCGCCGGGGGCGTCGTGGTCACCGTCACCGCGACGGGTATCCAGGCGCTCTCCACGTCGAACGGCGCGCCGCTCTGGACCGCGCCGCTCGGCAGCGGCGGCACGCCCGCGGGGGCGCCGACGGCGGCCGGGAAGTGGATCCTCGTTCCGGCCGGCACCGCCGGGCTCCGCTGGATCGAGCTGGCGAGCGGCCGCACCCTGCGCATCTTCGACCCGGGCACGGGCGTCTCCGGCTCGCCCGCGCTCCTCGGCCGGCGCGTGTACGTGCTCTCGAACGGCGGCGCGCTCTTCGCGCTCGACCTCACGTAGCCATGTCGCGGCGGCTGCGCGTCGTGGCGGCGGTCGTCCGGCGCGGCGACGCGATCCTCATCACGCGCCGCCCCGATCGCCCCGGCCGGCCCGGCCAGTGGGAGTTCCCGGGCGGAAAGGTCGAGCCGGGGGAGTCCGAGCCGGAGGCGCTCCGCCGCGAGCTCCGCGAGGAGCTGGGCTGCGACGCCGCGGTGGGATCGCTGCTCCTGCGGCACGCGCACCGCTACCCGGACCTCGAGGTGGACCTCGCGTTCTACGCGTGCGCGCTGCCGCCCGCGCCGGAGCCCCGGCCCATCGGCGTCGCGGAGATCGCGTGGGCGCGGCTCGGGACGCTCGCCGGGTACGACTTCCTCGAGGCGGACCTCGCCGTGCTCGCGGAGATCGAGCGGCTCGCGTGACGCGTCGTCAGCGGCGCCTCTTCGCCTTCGCCTTGGGCTTCTTCTTCGGCTCGGGCGGCGGCGGCGTGCCGGCGGTGAGCAGCGGGAACGAGAGCGGCGCCCAGGCGCGATCGCCGTCGCGCAGCTCGCGCGACGTCGCGCCCTCGACGCGCAGCACGTAGCGCGAGCCGGGCGCGAGCGGCTGCGCGGGCGCGAGCGCGAGCTGCGTCTTGTCCCCGACCTCGTGCGTGCTCCTCGCCGGCACGTGCGCGTCGGCCGCGTCGAGGAGCACGAGCCGCGCGTCCGGGATGCGCACGCCGAGCTCCACCTGGAACGTGGAGCCCGGGTCGACGACGGTCTCGGAGGCGGGCGAGAGCGCAGACGAGCCGGACGGCTCGACGACGACGGCGCGGGAGAGGGGGGCGAGGGGAGGGGTGGCGGGGGCCGACGGCGAGGTCGGGGTCGCGGCCGGGGTCGGGGTCGCGGTCGAGGTCGAGGTCGAGGTCGAGGTCGGGGTCGAGGTCGAGGTCGCCGGCTCCTCGCGACAGCCGAGCAACACCCCGACCGCCGCCAGCCACCCGAGTACGCACGTTCGCGGCATCCGCGGCACCGTAGCACGCAACCCCGGTACCCGCGGGGTCGCGGCGCGCGCTCCCGATGGAGCCCGACGTCACTTCCCGTCCGCGTGCCTCTTCCTGTACTCCGCGATGCTCTTCTTCAGATCCCGGTACTCGTCGCACGAGAAGAAGCAGAGCTTGTCGAGCGCCCTGAGGTGCTCCTCCGCCTTCGCGACGTCCCCGACCATGAGGTAGGCCTCGCCGACGTACTCGTGCGCGCCGAGGTGCTTCGGATCGAGCTTCAGGGCCTTCTCGTAGTGCGCGAACGCGACGTCCGTGTTGCCGCGATTCCGCTCCGCGAACCCGAGGAGCGTGTACACGTCCGCGTCCTTCTGGTTGCGCTCGGCGGCGCGCTCGAGCAGCCGGATGGCCTCCGGCCAGTCCTTGCGGTCGATGGCCTTGCGCGCCGAGGCGACGTCGGGATCGACCGGCTTGGACGGTGTCAGGTCGCGCGACTCGGAGCCGAGCGCGCCGGCGGCGGAGATGGCGAGCACGGCGGCGGCGGCGAGCCGGATGGCGAACCGAGGAGACGCGCGCATGAATACCTCCGGAGAAGAGCGCCGCTCCCGGCTGTAACCGGGGAGCCGCGGCCGTGCATCGGCCGGCCGCGGCGTCGCGATCAGGAGCCCGCGCGATCCGCAGCGCTGCGCCGGAGGAAGAACTCGCCGAGGATCTTCCACGCCTCGGGATCGCCCCCGTGCTCGCGCGCGATCCAGTGAAACGAGTCCGCCGTGATCTCCGTGAAGCGCCACTCGCGCACGGCGCCCGTCTCCGTCCGGTATTCCTGGACGATGTCGCTCCCGACCTTCCGCCCGGTCATCGTGTCGAGGACCTGCCGGACGGGATCGTTCCAGGTGATGCGCCACTCGTCGCGCCCGGGGTCGTAGACGCGCAGGGTGCTGCCGTACATGAGCGGCGGCTGGCCGTCCTTCCGCGCGCGGCGGGCGGGCGCCATCCACACGTCCTGCACGGCGCGCCCCTCCAGCACCCAGCCGAAGTGGACCTCGCACGAGGTCTCGAGCCGGGTGCCGTCCGGGCGGGGGTAGAGCATCGTGCCCTCCCACGAGCC
>DASSQM010000195.1:0-4249 GCA_035702465.1 Anaeromyxobacter sp.
GATCGACTCCCGTCTCGACTGGGTCGGCGCCGCGTATCGACGGCAGAAGCTGGACGGCATGTTGAACACGGCGATCGTGTACCCGCTGCTCCGCGCGCTCTTCGGCAAGCGGCTGCATCAGCCCTTGAGCGGCGAGGCGGCGCTCTCGATCGGGCTCGTGCGTGCCCTCCTGGACGACGTCGACCGGCGCCGGTCCGGGGACCCGGCGCCGGAGGCGTGGCCGGTGGCGGAGGCGCTCGCGGGCCGGTGGCGCGTCGGCGAGGCGTGGCTCGGGCCGTGGAACGGCCCCCGCGGCCCGCCCGAGGACGCGAGCCACGCCCTCGCGCGCGCGGTCGCGCCCGTGTTCGGCGAGATGGCGCGGTACGCCGATCGCTGGCAGCGCCGGGAGGGATCCGAGGCGATCCCGTCGTTCGGGCAGGCCGGGCTCGAGGACGGGGGGCCCCAGGTCGACACCGGCGCGCTCGAGGACGCGTTCCGCCTCGGCTGCGGCGAGCTCGGCCCGCTCTGGCGCCAGGTGCTGCCACCGAGCACGCTGCTCGCCCTGCGCCGCGCGGCGGAAGCGGAGCGGGCGCGCTTCGCCGACGCGCTCTGGGCGCGCATCGTCTACGACTTCGCGCTCGCGTTCTGCCTCCGGACCGTCGAGCGGCGACAGCTGCTCCGGTCCATGACCCCCATCTACCTCGGGTGGGTCGCGGGGTTCGCGCGTGACGTGCGCGCGCTCGACGCGGCGGGGACCGAGGCGCGCGTGGAGTCGCTGTGCGCGGTGTTCGAGCGCGAGAAGCCCTACGCCATCGCGCGGTGGCGCTGGCCCGACGGCTTCAATCCGTGAGGAGGGAAGGCCATGTGGCACGAGACGAAGCGGATCTTCCTCGAGTCGGCGGGTGACGTCATCCACGCGACGGCCCGGCTGCTCCCGAACGTCCTCGCCATGCTCCTGTTCCTCGCGCTCGCGGCGCTGCTGGCGGTCGTGGCCCGCGCGATCGTCCGCAGGACGTGCGAGCGGCTCGGGATGGACCGGCGCCTGCGCGCGTGGGGGATCGCCGCGCCGGCCGAGGCGGGACGGACGCCGCCGGTGCAGCTCCTCGCGCGCGGCGCGTTCTGGACGGTGCTCGCGATCGGCGCGTTCCTCGGCCTCTCCGTCCTGCCGACCTCCGTCACGGGCGCGCTGTCCCTGCGGCTGCTCGCCTACGCGCCGCGGCTCCTCCTCGGCGTCGTCATCGCCGCCGTCGCGGTGGGACTGTCGCGCGTGGTCGAGCGGACCGTCCTCATCGGCGCGGTGAACATGGGGATGCAGTCCGCCCGCCTGCTGTCCCTCGGCGCGAGGTGGCTCGTCGTCGTGCTCGGCGGGGCGATCGCGCTCGAGCACGCGGGGCTCGGGACGAGCGTCGTCGCGATCGCGTTCGGCATCCTGTTCGGCGGGATCGTGCTCGCGCTCGCGCTCGCCATCGGCCTCGGGTCGAAGGAGCTCGTCGCCCGGTCCCTCCAGCGCCGGTTCCCCGATGCCGCCGCGCCGGACGCGCGCCGGCCCGAGGAGGCGACGCGGGCCCAGATCCGCCATCTCTGAGGGAGCGCTCCCCGCGGCCGAATTGAAGAGGGCGCCCCGGCGGGAGTAGTGTGCCTGCCGAGCCGGCGCTCACGCCCGGCAGAGGGAGGCCGCCGTGAACCTCCAGGAAGCGATTGCCGCCGCCCTCGCCTTCGAGAGGAAGGTCCGCGACCACTACTTGCGCGGCGCCGCCGAGCTCCCCGATCCGCGCGGCCGCCGGGTGTTCGCCACGCTCGGCAAGGAGGAGCAGGGGCACGTCGCGTACCTCGAGCGCTGCCTCGCGGAGTGGACGAGGAGCGGCAAGGTGCCCGACGTGCCGCTGAAGAGCGTCCTCCCCGAGGGCGTGCGCTGGATCGAGGAGGGCCGGAAGGTCCCCGCGCCGAAGGAGCGGCGCGTCGCCGGGAAGACCGAGGTCGACGCGCTCCGCGTGGCGCTCCAGTACGAGAAGGAGGCGGACGCCTTCTACCACGACCTCGTGTCGCGCCTGGCGAAGCAGGAGCAGCGCCTGTTCGACAAGTTCCTCGGCGTCGAGGATCGACACCTCGCGCTCGTCGAGGCGCAGCTCGAGACCGTCCAGGACCGCGGCTTCTGGTTCGACATCTCGTCGTTCATCGGGGACGGGTGAGCCCGATCCCGATCACGCGCGCTGCTGGATCGCGTCCGGATCCATCCACAGCACCTCCCAGTGGTGCCCGTCGAGGTCATAGAAGCTCCACCCGTACATGAAGCCGTGATCCTGCGGCTCGGCGGCGTGCCTGCCGCCCGCCGCGACGGCCTTCCTCACGAGGTCGTCCACCTCGGCGCGGCTCTCGCACGAGAGCGCGAAGAGCCCCTCCGTCTCGCGCGACGTGTCGCAGAGCTGCCGCTTCGTGAACGTGCGGAAGAACGGCTCGGTGAGGAGCATCACGTACGCCTCGTCGCTCACCACCATGCAGGCGGCCTTCTCGTCCGTGAACTGCGGGTTGAACTCGAACCCGAGCTGCGTGAAGAACCGCTTCGAGGCGTTCAGATCGCGGACGGGCAGGTTGACGAACAGCTTGCGCGGATTGCGGATGGCCATGAGGTCCTCCTTGCGATGCTTCCGGCGAGGTGAAGTCGTCCGGACGTCGACTCAACGGTGCGCCCGCGCGGCGGGCGCCGACCGCAGCGGGACGAGCGCGCGGAGCCGCCCGTCGCGCAGCCAGAGCCCGAGCCACAGGAGCGAGGCGACGTACACGGGGGCGAGGACGTGCGTGAACAGCGGGTCGCCGATGCGCACGTGCGTCGCGACCGCGCCGCCCAGGTACCCCGTCCACAGGATCGCCCCGAGCACCGCGGTGCGCGGCACGAGGTAGAGGGCCAGGCAGGCGAGCTGGACGATCCCGAGCGGGAGCACGACGGAGCCGGCGTAGCCGACCTGCTTCGTCCCCTCCACGGCGACGGGGAGCTGGAGCACCTTGATCCCCGCGTCGAGCAGCAGGAACAGGACGGGGATCGCGCTCACGATGCGGCCCGCGAGGACGGCCCTGCGGGACGAGGCGCCGGGCGCGGCATCGGCGCGCGCGGAGGGCGCCGCGGGGATGGAGCCGATGGACTGGGCGTGCGTCGTCGTCGTCATGGAATCCTCCGTGGTCGGGTGCCTCGCGGATTGGACGGCGGCGACGCGCGAAACTCATCGGCGCGTACCGGGCGGGGCGCCGCCCGGCCGCCCCCGGCGTCACCCCGGCAGCCGCGCCGGCACCCCGAACATCGGAAACAGCGTCGCCGTGTCGAGGAACGAGTTCCAGCCGGCGATGCGGTCACCCGCCAGCTCGAGGACGATGAGCGCCCACGGCTCCCACCCGCCGCCCGGCGCTGCGCGATACTGCGCGAACGCCGGCGAGCCGCAGGCCGCCGTCGGCAAGAGCCGCGAGCCGCGGCAGCCGCAGCCGCGCCCGAGGAGCCATGCGCGGATCGCGTCGCGCCCGCGCAGCCACAGCGCGTACGGCGGCATCGACAGCGTCGCGTCCTCGTGCAGCAGGGCCACGAGCGTGTCGACGTCGTAGCGGAGGAACGCGTCCGCGTAGCTCTCCACGAGCTTCGCCTGCTCCGGGGTGAGCTGCGCCGCGGCGCCTTCCGCGGGGCGGCTCGCCTCCAGCGCCGCCCGCGCGCGCTGCAGCGCGCTGTTCACGGCCGCGACGGACGTGTCGAGGCTGCGAGCCACCTCCGCCGCGGACCAGCCGAGGACCTCCGTCAGCAGGAGCACCGCGCGCTGGCGGGGCGGGAGGTGCTGGAGCGCCGCGACGAACGCGAGGCGCACGCTCTGGCGCAGCGCTGCCGCCTCCGCGGGGTCCGCGTCCGCCGGGACCGCGCGCGCGTCCGGGATGGGCTCGAGCCAGTGCGTCCGCGGCAACGGCTCGAGCGGATCGTCGACGGTGCCTGCGGCGCGGGACTCCATCGGGCGCGCCCGCCGCGACCGGTCGGCCAGCATGTCGAGGCAGACGTTCGTCGCGATGCGGTAGAGCCACGTCCGCAGCGAGGCCCGCCCGTCGAACCCCTCGAGACCTCGCCACGCGCGGACCATCGTCTCCTGGACGGCGTCGTCCGCGTCGACGGCGGATCCCATCATGCGGTAGCAGTGCCCCGTCAGCGCGGCGCGGTGTTCCTCGAGTTGGCTCGCGGGCATGGACATGGTCGTGTGCGCCTCCTCGCGCCGGGCGATTCGAGCGGCGGGCCCGAGCGCGTGCG
>DASSQM010000196.1:0-2992 GCA_035702465.1 Anaeromyxobacter sp.
CGCGGTTTGCGGCCTCCCGCCATCTGCGACGCGCGCCTACTCCGGCGCCCGGCAGCGCCTACGTGGTCGGCGCGAGCTTCGGCCGCGCCGCCTCGCCGGGCGGGCCGAGCACGTGGGCGCCCTCCTCGGCCAGCGCGAGGATCGCCGCCGCGTTCACGAACACGACGGGGATGGGCTCGCGCCGTCCGGCGAGCGCCGGCACGATCCGGCAGGCGCGCAGCGCGATGAAGCCGGTCTGGTGGGCGAGGAAGTCGCTCGTGCGCACACCGGGGGGCAGCTCCAGCGTGCCGTGCACCGCGACGTGCTCGAGGTAGCAGGAGACTTCGCGCGGCTGCGCCCCGAGCACCGGCTGCAGAAGGAGCTCCCGCTCCGCGATCTCGGGCACCACGAGGTGCGCGGCCGACGCGCGGAGCGCGAGGAACTCGAGCGTGGAGCCGCCGCCGAGCGCGACGTTCGTGAGCGAGAAGAAGCTGCGGCCGCGCGCGAGGTGCTCCTCGAACGCGTGCAGCTTGGCGAGGTGGAACGTCGCCCGGATCCAGTGATCGAGCGAGAGGATGAAGGCGCCGACGGCACGCTGCGGCGGGTGATAGGCCAGGCGCCCCTCCTCTCGCGACCTCACTTCCCTCGGTCGCTCGCGAGGTCGGCCGCGAGCGCCGCGCGCTGCTCGGGGTCGAGGGCCGTCTCGCCACGAAGCTGCGGATGGTCGGAACCTACCGCGACGGGCGCACCTGCGCCCACCCCGAATTTGAGGTACTGCACGGACGAGAGCCGGTCCTCGCCCACCTGACGCGGATCGAACCTGGCCCGCGCGTTCGTCCCGTCGTCGAGTGTCACGTAGAGATGCTGCGGCAACCCGCGCCAGGCGCGGAGCTTCTCGTCGCGGTCCTTGGGGTCGGGCAGCTCGATGAGCAGCGAGCACCCCAGCTCGCCGGGACCGCCGAGGAGCTCGTTGTACGTCTCGAGCTCGTGCAGGATGTCCGGCTCGCGCGTCATCCGCTCGGCGCGCATCATCTCCTGGATCTGGTGGCGGACGGTGGCGGTGTTCTCGAAGAGGAACGTGAGCACGCCCGCCACGTGGACGCGGCGCACGCGCTTCGCCTCCAGGATCGCGGCGCGGAGCTCCCCGCGCGAGCGCTCGTACGCGGCGAGGTCCAGGAGCTCCTCGCGCCGGACGTGCCTCATGGCTTCTCCTCCCCGTCTCCGCCGCGGGCCGCGGCGGGCCCACCGCTGCCGTCGAGCCGCTCGCCGCGGTACGCGCGCGCGAGGAGGGTCACCGGGTGCAGCGGCTTCTTCCCGGCGTGCTGCTCGAACTGGATCGCCGCGAGCGGGCAGTCCGTCGCCCAGGTCTCGGCGGCGGCCGCCGCCATCCCGTCGAAGGCCTTCTTGCCGATGCGCGCCGACGGCTCGAACCCCTCCACGGTCATCGCGAACGTACCGTCGTGCCCGCAGCACTCCATCACGGTCGCGGCGACCGCGACCCCGGGGATCTTCCGGAGGAGATCGCGGCCCTTGAACCCGATCGCCTGCGCGCGCAGGTGGCACGGGGCGTGGTACGCGATCCTGGTCCCCTGCGACGTCTCCGGGAAGTTCGCGTCGAAGCGCGGCTCGTTCCGGATCGACCAGAGGAACTCCGACACGTCCATCACCGCCGGGGCGAGCTTCTCGGCGCGCGCCCGGTCCTCCCCCTCGAGCAGGTGCGGCCACTCCCTGCGCATCATCATCGAGCAGGTGGGGTTCACCACGAGCACCTTGGCGCCCTTCTCCACGAACGGGAGGAGGAGGTCGAGGTCGTGGCGGGCCTGGCGGCGCAGCGCCGCGAGGTCGCCCTGCTCCCACGCCGGCATGCCGCAGCACGCGAGCCCCCTCACCACGCGCGCGTCGACGCCGCTCCGGCCGAGGACGTAGAGCGCGTCCTTCCCGATCTCCGGATCGTTGTGCTGCACGAAGCAGGTTTGGAAGAGCACCACCTCGCCGCCGGGCTCGGCGCGCACGTGCCCGTTGGCCTGCGCCCACTCGTCGAACGGCTCGCGGGCGAAGTCGGGCAGCTTCTTGTCGCGGTGGATGCCGATCGTCTTCTCCATGAGCACGCGCAACGGGCGGACGCGGTTCGCGGCGTTCGCGAGGCCGAGCGACATGCGCGCCATCCTAGCCGCGCCGTCGGGGTCGTTGAGGACGCGCTGGCGCAAGGTCCTCCTGCGCCCCTTCGCGTGGACCGCATCGTACCGGTGGACGAGCTTCGGGAAGTCGAGCTGGAACTCGTGGCCGTCGCGCGGCGTGTACGGGCACTGCACCTCGCACAGCTTGCACTGGAAGCACGCGTCCATCACGCGGGCGACGTCGGCGTCGCCGAGGCGGTGCACGTCGCCGTCGTACCGCTGGTCGAGGAGCTGGAACAGCCGCGGGAAGGAGTCGCAGTACTTGAAGCACAGGCGGCAGCCGTGACAGACCTCGAACACGCGCCGGACCTCGCCGTCGAGCGCGGCGGGCTCCCAGTACCTCGCCTCCGAGGGATCGTAGGACAGCCCGGGCGTGGGCTGGTACGAGATGCGCTTTCCAGGCGCCTGTTCGGTGGACATGGATCGAGTCTCCAACGCGAGGCGGAGATGAGAAAGGCCCAGCGCGCGCCCTTTCGGGGCCGCGCCGGGCCGCCTGCCGGGTCTCGTACGGTCGTACGCTCAGTGTGAGCGGCGTGCCGCTCTAGCTGATCGACTTCAGCATCTTGTCGAAGCGCCCGGCGTGCGACTTCTCGGCCTTCGCGAGGGTCTCGAACCAGTCGGCGATCTCCGCGAAGCCCTCCTCGCGCGCCGCCTTCGCCATGCCGGGGTACATGTCGGTGTACTCGTGCGTCTCGCCGGCGATCGACGCCTGCAGATTCGTCGCGGTGTCGCCGAGCGGCAGGCCGGTGGCCGGATCGCCGACCTGCTTCAGATAGTCGAGGTGGCCGTGCGCGTGCCCCGTCTCGCCTTCCGCGGTCTCGCGGAAGTTCATCGCG
>DASSQM010000197.1:0-2310 GCA_035702465.1 Anaeromyxobacter sp.
CGGCCGGTCAGGAGCGGCCGGGCACATTTCGCTTCGCGAAGAGTGCCTCGGCCGGATGTTGGATTCCGGCCGGCTAGCCGCCGGTCCGGCGCGCGCGCGGCGCCTCGTCGCGCTCCTCGACGGAGCCGGGCCGGATGCGGCGCCGCGCCGCACCTCCCGCGGCGATGGCGAGGCAGGCGGCGGCGGCGGCGATGCCCGCCATCGAGCCGGCGCCGCGCGCCGCGAGGACGAGGCCCGCGAGCGCCGCGGCCGCGACCGCGACGTCGGCGGCCCGCGGGCGGGCGACGGGGGCCGGCAGGAAGAGCGCGGCGGCCGCCGCGACGGCGGCGCCGGACGAGGGGACCGCCGCCACCGACACCGCCGCGGCGATCGCGTCGAGGCGCGGCAGCGCGATCGCGCCGAGGACGAGGACGCTGCCCGCCGCGATCGCGAGGACCGCTCCGGCCGCGGCGTCCTTCGCGACCCGCGCGCGCTCGTCCCAGCCCGGCGAGGCGAGGTCCACGACCGCCTCGAGCGCCGAGTTCATCGCCTCCGCCGCGAGCACGAGGGCGATGCACAGGAGGACGAGGCCGCGCTCCGCCATGGCGAGCGGCGCGCGCGCGGCGAAGACCCCCGCGAGCACGCCGAGCGCGAGGTGGATGCGGAAGTTGCGCTCGCGCGCCGCGGCCTCGGCGAGCCCGTTCCAGGCGAACGCGAAGCTCCTCGGGAGCGTGTGCCGGCCGGCCAAGGTGGTCAGATGTTCTGCGACAGGATGAGGTGGACGTACTGCGCACGCTCCCAGGCCGCCGGGTCCTGCACGGCGCGCTGCGAGAGCGTCCCGCGCACCTCCTCGAGCGAGCTCGCGCCCTGGCGCGCGAGCCACTCCTCCATCCCGGCGAGGACCTTCCCGAGGTGCGGGATGCCGTTCTTCACGAGCGCGGAGGCGAGCTGGACGACCTGCGCGCCCGCCAGGATCTGCTTCAGCGCGGAGGGCGCGTCGTAGACGCCGGTCGACGCGGCGAGGTGCGCCCGCACGCGGCCGTGCAGGACGGCGATCCAGCGGAGCGGCACGAGCGCCTCGGCGGGCGAGGAGAGCGTCAGGGTGGAGACGGGCGCCATCTTCTCGAGCGAGATGTCGGGCTGCACGAAGCGGTTGAAGAGGACGAGCCCGTTCACGCCCATCTCGTCGAGCCGCGCCGCGAAGTGGGCGAGCGCCGTGAAGTACGGCGAGAGCTTCACGGCCACGGGGATCCGGACCGTCCCGCGCACCTCGCGGACCACCTCGAGGTAGCGGCGCTCCACCTCGGCCGAGGAGCGCGCCGGGTCCGCCTCGACCGCGTAGATGTTCACCTCCAGCGCGTCCGCCCCGGCCTGCTCGATGTCGTGCGCGTACTCGGTCCAGCGCCCGGCGGACGTGCAGTTGAGGCTCGCGATGACCGGGATCGCCAGGGAGCGCTTCGCCCGCTCCACGAGCGAGAGGTACTCGTGCGGCCCGACGCGCTGCGGGAGGAAGTACGCGCGCGCCTCGCCGGGCTCCGCCTCGTCGGCGGGCGCGCCGGCGACGGCGGCGAGCTGCTCCTCGAAGAGCGAGCGGAGCACGACCGCGCCGGCCCCGTGCCCCTCCGCGGCGATCAGGTTCTCGATGCGGTTCGAGAACGCAGAGCTCGCGAGCACGAGCGGCGTCGGGAGGTTCAGCCCCATGTACTCGGTGACGAGGTCGGCCATCCGGAGCTCCGCGTCCCATCATACCGGCGGGGGACCGCCTCCGCCGCGCCGCTCCGGGATCACGGACGGACCGTGAGCACGGGACAATGCGCCTTGCGCACGACGCGCTCCGCCACGGATCCCATGAGCGCGTGCTCGAGCCCGGTCCTCCCGTGCGTCCCGAGGACGAGCAGCTCCTGGCCGCTCGACCTCGCGAAGCTCAGGATCTCGGCGGCGGGCTCCCCGATGGCCGTCTCCGTGCGCACGCGGGGGCCGCCCACGAGCTTCTCCGCCTCGGCCCGCCACTCGTCGAGGTGCTTCTGCGCCTGGTCCGCGAGCTCCTGCATCATGCGGGGGCTCGCCACGACGGAGCCGTCCGGGAACGTGTAGCCGGGCATGGGGTACGCGTGGAGCAGGACGAGGCTCGCCTCGTTCCTCCGGGCCAGGTCGGCGGCGACCTCCATGGCCGCGCGCGATGCGTCCGAGAAGTCGATGGGGCAGCAGATCCGCTTCCACTCCGCGTTGGGCATGGCGTTCCCCTCACCTCTCCGACCCGGCGGGCCGCTCGCGATGGGGCTGCGCGGCAGGGAGGCGGAAGGCGAACACGGCGCCTCCGCCCGGTGCCTC
>DASSQM010000198.1:0-2142 GCA_035702465.1 Anaeromyxobacter sp.
GGAGATCGGCAGGGCGAACGCCGACGTCGCGCTCGATCACATGCTCGTCGACACCGCGTCGATGCGGCTCGTGACGAGCCCGGCCTCGCTCGACGTGGTCGTCACGGAGAACATGTTCGGCGACATCCTCACCGACGAGGCGTCGGTGCTGGCGGGCTCCATGGGCATGCTCCCCTCCGCCTCCATCGGCGAGAAGGGGCCCGGCCTGTACGAGCCCATCCACGGCTCGGCGCCGGACATCGCCGGCAAGGGCATCGCGAACCCCGTCGGCACGATCCTCTCGGCGGCGATGCTGCTCCGCCACTCGCTGGGCCTCGCCGCCGAGGCGAAGCTCGTCGAGGACGCCGTCGACCGCGCCATCGCCGAGGGCTGCCGCACGCGCGATCTCGGGGGCTCGCTCTCGACGCGGCAGATGGCGGACGAGGTCGTCCGGCGCATCGGCTGACGCGCCGCGCGGGGGCTGCCCGCGGCGCCCCGGGCGAGGAGTGAAATCACCGCCCGTGAATGGACTGCCGTCGCACCCCGACGTTCGGGCGGTGTTGCGAGCGCTTACGAACCGATCCCGTCCATATTGACCGGACAGGTCCATTTTCCGGCGGTCACGGGGATTTGGGCGGACGCCGATCCCCGCGCACCTGATCGTCGTCAATCGGCATGTCACGTCTAAGTTCTTTGAATTATTGTGGTTTCGCGTCAACATGTCGCATCGCGTCGTGAGTCTGGCGGCGCAACATTCCGGACATTGCAGCCTCGGCGTCCCCCGGCGCCGAGGCGGGCATGGAGGAGGCGGACATGGGCGATTTCGAGGCGGTTCCCCTGGAGGCGATCGAGGCCCCGGCGCAGCGGATCTCGGGCAGGCTGGCGGAGGTGAGGGAGCTCGCGAGCGGGCTCGTGCTCACGGCGGCGCTGGTCGTCGTCGGCACCGTCCTCGTCACGGCCGCGCTCGTGGTGGGCGTCGTCGGCTCGCCGCTCCTCGCGCTCGCGATCGCGTACGTCGTCGTGCGGCACCGCCGCGAGCGCCGTCCGCGCGAGCTCTCGTGGAAGCCGGCCGCCGGTTAGGGCCGATCACGCGACCGCGTCGAAGCGGTCGAACCTCATCGTGAACACCGCCCGGCCCTGCGTGGCGGACCGGAGCTCGGTGGCGTAACCGAACATCCGTCGCAGCGGCGCCTCGCCCTCGATCACCTTCACGGCGGCGCCGCGGTCCGCCACGTCGAGGACGACCCCCCTCCGCTGATCGAGACCCGTCAGGATGGCGCCGAGGTGCTCGCCCGGCGCGATCACCTCGACGCGCACGATCGGCTCGAGCAGGACCGGCCTCGCCTTCGCGGCGGCGGCGCGCACCGCGTCCGCGGCCGCCACCTTGTACGCGAACGGCTTCGACTCGCCCTCGCGCCACGTCGCGCCCGTGAGCACCACCTCCACGTCCTGGAGCGTGTAGCCCTCGAGCACGCCGCCCTCCGCCGCCTCGCGCGCGCCCTCCTCGACGAGCCGCAGCGCCTCCTCGCGCAGGAAAGGCAGCGCGCGCGCCTCGGGCGCGACCGAGAAGCGGAAGCCGCCCCCGCGCGGCAGCGGGCCGATGCGCACCGTGACGTTCCCGAACACGGGCGCCTCCTCGATGACGCGCTCGAACGTGCCCTCGCCGTCCGCCTCCGCGGTGAGCGTCTCGCGCATGAGCACCTGCGGCTGCCCGGTGCGGACCGAGAGGCCGAACTCGCGCCGGAGGCGCTCGGCGATGATCTCGAGGTGCAGCTCGCCCATGCCCGAGACGAGGAGCTGGCCCGTCTCGGCGTCCTCCCCGTACCGGAAGCTCGGGTCCTCGTCGGCGACGCGGGCGAGCGCCTCGAGGAGCAGGTCGCGCTCCGGCAGCGAGGTCGTCTCGATCGCCTGCGAGATCACCGGCTCGTAGCTGCCGATGCGCTCGAGCAGCATGGGGTGCTCGGGGTGCGAGAGCGTGTCGCCGGTGCGCGCCTCCTTGAGGCCGACGATCGCGAAGATCTGCCCGGCGCCGAACGAGGGCATGCGCTTCTTGTCGATGGCGTGCATGAGGAGCAGGCGCGAGGCCTTCTCCTTCTTCTGGAGGTTCGCGTTCCAGACCTCGTCGCCCTCGGCGATCCGCCCGGAGTAGATGCGCACGAAGAC
>DASSQM010000199.1:0-4818 GCA_035702465.1 Anaeromyxobacter sp.
GGAACGCGAGGTAGAAGCGCCAGACGTGGAGCTTGTTCGCGAGGTCCAGGAACAGGGCGCCCATGCCGAGCGACACGAGCACGGGCGCGGCGAACGCGAGCCAGCGGGCCGCGGCCGAACGGTCCTCGCGCCGCATCCACAGCGCGGCGCCGAGGATCATCACCCCGGCGGCCATCCCGCCGAGGAACAGGTACGCCGGGATCTCCCAGCCCCACACGTGGAGCTGTGGGTCGATGAGCGGGCTGTGCCGTGCGACGTCGATCTCGTTCATGTCGTCACCTCGAGTGAATCCGCTACCCGCTGCAGCCACCGCCGCCCTTCTTCGGTCCGCCCCCCGGCGCCGCGGTCGGCGGGGGCGGCGGGGGCGCCGCCTTCATCCCGGTGAGCGCGGACCGGATCCCGGACTGGACGCGATACGCCTCGACCTCGGCGGCGGAGGCGCCGGGAGCGGGCGGCTCCGCCGGTGCGAGCGCGTACGCCTCCCACGCCTTCCACCCGCCCGAGAGCGAGAGGAGCCTCCCGGGGAAGGCGACGGCGGCGGGAGGGGTCGCCGCCAGGTCGCCTTCCCCGAGGAGGACGAGGTCGCGTGACGGGCTCGCGTCCGCGAGCCGGAGCTTCGCGAGGTCCGCCTCCGGCACGCACTCCGAGCCGGGAACGCGCTTCGCCGCGCAGGCCGCCATCGGCCGCAAGTCCACGACCCGCACCGTCCACGGCGCGCCGAACACGCGCTGCGCGAGCTCCGCCGGGGAAATGACCTCGCCGCGCCGCGCCCCCGCCGCCGTGCCGGTCGGGAGCGCGAGCGCGGCGAGGCCCGCCACCCCCGCGGCGATCATCCCCGCGAACACGAACCGGCGCGGGCGGCCCCCGGGGGTCGCGACCGCGAGCGGATCCGCCCGCGGCGCGAGGAGCCGCTCGACCTTCTCGGCGAGGAAGAAGGAGCCGATCGCCATCGCGATCACCGCCGCCGCGAGGACGATCGGGCCGGACCGCGCCGGCAGGTGGAGGAGCTCCCAGAGGTAGAAGTTCCCCAGGTTCGTGGCGTCGTGCAGCTTCGAGAATCCGGGGCGGCCCTCCAGCTCCGCCCAGACGAGCCCGCCCACGATGCTCCCCGCGACAGTGAAGAGGCCGTCGAGCTTCCCCGACGCCATCGCCACCCACGAGGTCCCCGGGCAGTAGCCCGACATCACGAACCCCATGCCGACGAGCACTCCGCCCACGGCGAACGGGACGAGGAGCGTCTCGCTCGTCGCGTGGTCCGCGATGACCTTGAAGTCGGTGAGCCCGACGCCGGAGAGGACCGCGACGACGAGCATCGCCGTCACGACCGCGGTGAACATCACCTTGAAGACCGAGAGGTCGTACCCGTAGAACTGGCCGACGAGCTTCTGCGCGCGCCCGAAGCCGGAGCGCTCGAGGACGAAGCCGAACCCGAAGCCGGAGAGGACGGCGAAGACGAGCCCGAGCTCGTGCGCCGGGAAGATGGGGAAGGTCATCGCCACTCCCTCCGTACGAACCAGGCGAGCCCGTACCCGCCGGCGAAGAACGACAGGAAGAACACCCACGAGCCGACGGAGAGGAGCGCGCCCCCCGTGAGCGCCTGGCCCGACGCGCACCCGCGCGTGAGCTTCGCGGCCGCCCCCATGAGCACGCCGCCCGCGAGCGCGAGGGCGAGCCGGCCGGCGGTCGAGATGCGCGGACCCTTCAGGACCTCCGCCTTGAGCCGGCCCGAGGTGTACGCCGCCACGAGGCCGCCGAGCACCACGCCGGCGAGCTCGTACACGAGCCAGCCGGCGTGCTCGCTCGCCGCGGCGCGCGCGAGGGCCGGCGTCGCGGCCACGTGGTCCGGCGCCACGGCGGAGAGCGCCGCGACGCCCATGCGCAGCGAGCCGCCGGAGGCGCCGAGGCCGGTCCCCATCACGAGATACGTCGCCGCGAGCACGAGCCCGAGCGCGACGCCCGCGAGGTACGGATTCCAGAACTTCTCGGGATTGCGTTCCATGCGCGCCCCTAGGTGAGGAAGAAGACGTTCGGCTCGGTGCCCTGCTCCGGCCGGAGGACCCTGTGCCGCCGCCGCTCGACGAGCTGAGCGACCTCGCTCCGCGGATCGGCGAGGTCACCGAACGTGAGGGAGCGCGTCGGACAGGTCTCGACGCAGGCGGGCTTCCGGCCCGTCGCCACGCGGTGGAGGCAGAACGTGCACTTGTCCACGTGGCCGGCGGGGTGAACGTACCGCGCGCCGTACGGGCACGCGGCGATGCACGCCTTGCACCCCGTGCACTTCTCCTTCGCGACGGCGACGACTCCGCCCTCGGCCACGTGCGACGCGCCCGTGGGGCACGCGTCCACGCAGGCCGGGGCGCCGCACTGGTTGCAGCGCTCCGACCGGATCTCCATGGCGAGGTCGGGGAACTTCCCGCTCACCTCCTGGACCACCCAGCCGCGGAACCCGCCGGCGGGGAGCGCGTTCTCCGTCTTGCACGAGATCACGCAGGCGTTGCAGCCGACGCAGCGCCGCGTATCGACGGCCATGGCGTAGCGCCTGGTCATGCGGTCCTCCCGGCGGGCTCGAGCCGCACGAAGTTCACGTTCATGCCGGTGCCGCCCATGATCGGGTCGACCTTGTAGCGGGTGACGAGCGCGGCGTCGGACGCGCCGCGGCCGTGGGCGTAGCGGAGCCGCTTCGCGTCCTGGCCCCAGCCGTGGACGAGGTAGACGCAGTCGCCGCGGATGCGCTCCGTCACCTTCGCGCGCACCGGCCCGCTGCGCGCGCCGTCCTGGTTCACGAGCACGACGCGGTCGCCGGTCCGGAGCGGCGCGTCGAATCCGGGCAGCGCGCGCGCGACGTCCGCGTTCACCCACACCTCGTTCTCGGGGTACGGCTCCGCGAGGAGCCGGTTGTTCACGGTGCGGCCGAAGGTGTGGGTCGGCGCGCGGCCCATGAGCATGCGGAAGTGCCCCGGCGGCCCCTCGTCCTGCGGGTAGTACTGCGGGAGCGGGTCGAAGCCGAGCTTCGCGAGCTGCTCGCTCCGGAGCTCGATCTTCTTCGAGTCGGTCGCGACCTGGACCGGGAGGCCCTCCTCCTCGCACGTCGGCACGGGCTTGCCGAGCACGACGCCGGTCGCCCGCGCCTTCGCGACGTCGTGGCCGCCGGCGCGGAGCCGCGCGTCGACGTACTCGCGCGCGTCCTTCCACGGGAAGAACTCGCCGAGGCCGACCTTGCCCGCGAGCTCCTTCGCGATCCACCAGCCGGGCTTCGAGTCGCCGAGCGGCGGCACCACCTCCTGGCGCAGCGCGAGGAACGGCCGCTTGTACGCGGGCGCGGCGACGTCGTCCTCGCGCTCGAGGTAGGTCGCCTCCGGGAGCACCACGTCGGCGAAGCCGCAGATCTCCGCCGGCAGCACGTCGACGGCGACGAGCAGGTCGAGGTTCTGGATGGCGGCGAGCGTCTGCTTCCGCGACGGCAGCGCCTGCATGAGGTTGCAGCCGTAGACGAGCCACGCCCTGAGATCGTAGAGCGCGCTCGACGGGACCGAGGCGTCGCACAGGCCCGAGGCGAGCACCTCGCTCGCGAGCGGGAAGCCGCCCGCCTTCGGCCGGTCCGCCTCCTTCCGCTCGGGGTGCGGGAACGGCTTCGCGACGGGGTACGCGGGGAGCCCCATCTTCGCGTGCGTCAGGTACCCGCCGCGGCGGCCCCAGCTCCCGAGCAGCGCCGCGAGGATCGCCATGGCGCGCTCGCGCTGGGTGTCGTCGCCGTACCAGACCGTGTGGCGCCCGGGGTGGACGAGCGACGCCGGCCGCGCGGACGCGATGAAGCGCGCCGACTCGCGGATGAGCGCGGGGCGGATCCCCGTGTGCGGGAAGGCCCACTCCGGCGTCTTGTCGGCCACGTGCGCCTTGAGCTCCTCGAGGCCGGCGGCGTTCTTCGCGAGGTACTCGGCGTCGTAGCGGCCCTCGGCGAGGATCACGTTCATCCAGGCGAGGAGGAGCGCGATGTCGGTGCCCGGCTTCACCGGCAGCCAGTAGCGCGCCTTCCCCGCGGCCACCGAGAAGCGCGGGTCGACGACGACGAGCTCCGCGCCGTTCCCGATCGCCTCGGCGAGCTCCTGCACCTGCGTGTTGTGCATGTTCTCGCCGAGGTGGCTGCCGATGAGCGTGATCACCTTGGCGTTCGCGAGGTCGATCGGCTCGGGCGAGCCGAGCGCCGTCCCGTACGTCAGGAGGAACCCCGCCTCTCGCGGGCCGCGGCACTGCGCGTACGAGGGCGCGCCGACGTTCGGGGAGCCCCACGCCTTCATGAAGTGCTTGAACCAGGTGCCGCCCGAGCCGTGCGTGAAGAGCGCGACGGCCTCGGGGCCGTGCCGCGCCTTCACCCAGAGCAGCTTCTCGCCGACCTCGTTCAGCGCGGCGTCCCACGAGACCGCCTCGAACACGTCCTCGCCGCGCTTCTGCTTGCGCACGAGCGGCTGCGTGAGCCGGTCCGGGTCGTAGAGGAGGCCGGTGCCCCCCGCGCCGCGCGGGCAGAGCATGCCGCGCGAGAGCGGGTGATCCGGGTTCCCCACGATCTTGGTGACGCGGCCGTCCCTCACGTGGGCGTTCACGCCGCAGCCCCAGAAGCACAGCTCGCAGAACGTCGCGACGACGCGGTCGCCGTCGGTGCCGGGATCCTCGATCCGCGGCCGGTCGAGCCCCCACCACCGGGTGGCGAGGCCCGAGGCCACGGCCGCGCCGCCGAGGGCGGCGCCGCCGATCTGGACGAACTGCCTTCTGCCGAGGGTCATCTCGGGCTCCTCCCGATCGCTGCGGGTCCCTACAGCCGGT
>DASSQM010000200.1:0-2262 GCA_035702465.1 Anaeromyxobacter sp.
CGCACGAGACCTGCCTCGCGAAGGGCGAAGAGGCGTGCACCTACAAGGTCGAGTGGGAGGTGCCGGCAGCCGGCAACTCCGCGATCCTCGCGGCGGCAGCGGCCGCGATCGTGTCCGGCGCGGCCATCGGCGCGGCGGGAGGACCCGTCGCGGGCGTCATCGGCGCGGTGCTCGTGGGCGCGCTCGGCGCGGGCGCGGAGCTCGCCGTCCGCCGCGTCGCCGTGACGGAGCAGGCCGGGGAGCATCACGTTCTCGAGGGCGGAGAGCCCCTGGAGCAGGTTGAAGGACTGGAACACGAACCCGATGGAGCGGTTGCGCAGATCCGCGCGCGCCTCCGCGGCGAGGCCGGCGAGCGGAACGCCGGCCACGACCGCCTCGCCCTCGAAGTCCTGGTCGAGCGCGCCCGCCACGTAGAGGAGCGTCGACTTCCCCGAGCCGGACGGGCCGACCACCGCGACCATCTCGCGCGCGGCGACCTCGAGGTCCACGCCGCGCAGGATCGGCACCTCGCGGCCCGCGTCGCGGAACGCCTTCGTGACGCCGCGCAGCCGGATCACGGCTGCCCCCGCCGCGCCTCGATCTCGAGCGCGAGGACGAGCGCGCCCTCCGCGAGGTCCGCGCGGAACGACACCGCCGCGAGCCGCGACACGGGGTCGACGAGCCGGTCGACGAGGGAGCGCATCACGAACCCGGAGGGCCCGGTGCCGAACGCCTCCTCCGGCAGCGCGCGCACCGCCGCGACGAGCCGCGCCGGATCGAGGATCGCGCCGCCGAGGCCGCCCGCGAGCGCGCCGCCGGCCGCCTCCGTGGGCGCGCGCCAGCCGCCGCCCTCGACGCGCGCGAGGAGCGCGTCGAGGCGCCCGGCGCGCCCGCCGGCGGCGGCGACGCGGCGCTCGTCGGCGTCGACGCGCCAGGCGATCTCGCCGCTCGGCGTGCGGATGCGCCAGGCGCCGTCCGCGCGCTTCCCGCGGGCGGCGGCGGCGATCTTCGCGGACGTGGCCTCCGCGGCGGCGGGGTCCCTCACCGGCAGGAGCGCCTCGAACTCGAACGCCCGCAGCGGGTCCGCGCGCAGCGCGTCCACGCCGAGCCCGGCGAGGTCGAGGCGCGGCGAGAGCGAGAGCGACACCGCGGCGCCGGGCGCGAGGGCGCCGAAGACGTCGCGCTCGACGTCCACGCCCTTCGCGGCGAGGCGGGCGCGCTCGGCCGCGGGGAGGATCGGGACGAGCTTCTTGCCGAGGGTGGCGGGGTCGCCGTCGAACCGCGCGGCGAGCTGCGCGGCCGGGTCGAGGCGCGAGACGAGCTTCGCGGCGGCGCCGTCCGCCGCGAGCGCGCGGAACGACGGCTCGCGGTCGCCGAGGAGCATGGCGGCCCGTGCGGTGAGCCGGCCCGCGGCCGCGGAGAGCCCGACGGCGACGCCGTCCCGGAACGGCCACAGGCGCGCGAGGAGGGGAGAGCCGCGGGGCACCCACTGGATCGCCGAGGCGTCGGGGCCGAGCGCCGCGCGCGCCGCCTTCCACGGCGCGGCGTCGGCGAGCGACGCGTCGGGCGCGAGCGCGGCGGCGGCGGCGACCGCGGCGGGCCCGCCCGCGCCCGCGCACAGGACCGCGGTGTGCTGCACGATGGCCCAGGCGAGCGCCGGCGCCGGGGAGCCCGGCGCGCGCAGGACGACGACGGAGACCTCGCCGCGCGTCTCGGCGCTCCGCTCGGTCGCCCCCAGGCGGTCGCGCGCGAGGCGCACCAAGAGCGCCTCGATCTTCGGCGCGTCGCCCACGGGGAGCACGAGGAGCACGCTCCGCGCCGCCTCCGGCCGCGCCGAGCTCGTCGAGCCACGCGCGGCGGCGTCCTTCGGCTCGATCGTCGCGACGGCCGCGCCGCGGCGCGGATCGAGGCCGGCGTCGGCGAGCGCCTCGGCGTCGAGCGGGTCGAACCCGAGCTGCGCCGCGAGCGTGCCGCGCCCGCCGGCGAGCTCCGCCGCGCCCGGGAAGCCCGCGACCGTGGCGTGCAGGTCCGCGAGCTCCCTCGCCGCGCGGCCCGCCTCGGGGACGACGAGGACCGCGGAGGCGTCGCGCGGGACGAAGCGCTCCGGCGGCGGTCCGCGCCGCCCGCCCTGGCATGCGGCGGCGAGCGAGGCGGCGACGACGACGGCGCGGTGGAGGCGCCGAGGCACGCCCGTTGTTTACCATGGTACACAGCGGCGCGAATGAACTTGGTGTCGGAGGACCGCGCGCCCATCGCGCTCGATCTGCTGCCCGACTGGCGCGC
>DASSQM010000201.1:0-3080 GCA_035702465.1 Anaeromyxobacter sp.
TCGCGGACGCGGGGCTCGGCGCCGCGGTGCGCCTGTTCCGGTTCGACGAGGACCCGCGCCGGCGGAGGTACCTCGCGGCCGGCGCCGCAGCGTCCGCGGCCCTCCTCCTGCTCGTGGCCGCGGCGCTCGCCGCGCTGCCGCAGGGCCCGGGCGCGACGCCGCGGTGGGCGTTCGTCCTCCTCCTGCTGGCGCTGCCCGTCGGCGCCGCGCTGCTCCTGCGCGTCGCGCGCTCCGAGGCCGAGCAGCGGACCTCGGAGGCCGCCGCCGTGCTCGCCTGGGACCGCGACCGCGCCCAGGCGCTCGCGGACCGCGCGCGCAGGCTCGAGGAGCTCGAGTGGGCCGAGACCGACGAGCGGAACCTCGCGAACGAGCGCGAGGCGACGCGGGAGCGGCTCCGCGAGGTCCACGCGCGCGCGATGGAGGCGACGCGGGTCGCGGCCGCCGCCGTCGAGCGCGAGCGCGGCGATCTCTCGCGCCTCGCCCAGAGCCTCGTCGCGGCGCTGGAGCTCGACCGCCACGAGTTCATCCGGCAGGCCTCCGCGCGCGGCGCGGCCGACCTCGTCTCGCCGCGGCGCCGGCCCGATCCCCGCCCGGTGTTCGACCCGGCGAAGCCGGTGGAGCCCGCGCCCGCGACCGGGCGGCTCGCGTCCTAGCCCGTGTTCCTGGGTCACTTCGGTGCGGCCCTCGCGGCGAAGCCGCTGGCGCCCCGCGCGTCGCTCGGCACGCTCGTCGCCGCGGCGCTGTTCCTCGATCTCGTCTGGCCCGCGCTCGTGCTCGTCGGCGTGGAGCGGGTGCGCATCGATCCCGGCAACACGGCCGTCACCCCGCTCGACTTCGAGCACTACCCCGTGACGCACGGGCTCGTCGCGGTCGTCGCCTGGGCGGTGGCGTTCGGGGCCGTCTACGCGTGGCGGACCGGATGGCGCCGCGGCGCGGTCGTCGCCGGCGCGCTCGTCGCGAGCCACTGGGTGCTGGACCTCGTCGTGCACCGGCCGGACCTCCCGGTCGTGTGGAGCGGGCCCAAGGTGGGGCTCGGCCTCTGGCGCTCGGTCCCGGCGACGCTCGCGGTCGAGCTCGCCGTCTTCGTCGGCGGGCTCCTCCTCTACGCGCGGGCGACGGCGCCGCGCGACGCGGTCGGCCGCTACGCGCTCGCCGGCTTCGTCGCGCTGCTCCTCGGGATCTACGCCGCGAACCTGCTCGGCCCGCCGCCGCCGTCCGCGCGCGCCGTCGGCGCCGCGGGGCTCGGGCTCTGGCTGTTCGTGCTGTGGGCCGCGTGGATCGACCGGCACCGGACGAGCGGGACGGCAGCTCCCGCGTAGGCTCGGGCTGTCAGCCTTCAGACTTCAGCTCTCAGCGGGAGCCGCCTGCATGCCCGGCTGCAGGCTGTAGGCTGTGGGCTGTCGGCTGCAGGCCGCAGCCTGTAGTCTGCGTCTCCATGTCCGTCGCCTCCGTCCTCGCCGTCGTCGCGCTGGCGCTCCTCTTCCTCGTCGTGCCGCGCGTCTTCCGCCGCCAGCGCCGTCCGGCGCGGGCGCACGTGACGCTCCAGGACGGGGTCCTCGTGATGCGCACGCCGCGGCGGTACGCGATCCTCCTCGGCGCGAGCGCGCTCGTGCCGGCGGCCCTGCTCGGCGCGATCGCGTGGCGCGCGGCGACGGGTGGTGCGCAGGACGCGAGCCGGTGGGGTGTCGCGGCGACCATCGTCGCGGCGCTCGCCGCGGTCGGGGTCGCGGCGCACCAGATCGCCGCGGCGTTCCGCAGCGGGTTCGTGGTCGACGAGTTCGGCGTGTCGCGCATCGGCGTCCTCCGGCGCCGTCGGGTCCGGTGGGGCGAGGTCGCCCGCGTCGCCTTCAACCCCGTGAACCGCTGGTTCTTCATCACGACCGCCGGCGGCGCGCACCTCTGGGTGCCGGTCGACACGCACGGCATCGGCGACTTCGCCGCCGTGGCGCTCGTGCGGCTCCCGCCGGCCGCGCTCGCGGCCGACGAGGACGCGCGCGATGCGCTCGAGGAGCTGGCGACGGCCGGGAGGCCGACCGCGCGGTGAGCGGCGTCCCGCCGGCGCGGGGGCTGGTACACTGCGGGCCTTGTCTCCGCGGCTCGACCTCCCGCTCGCCCTCGGCGCCTGGTTCATCGGGTTCGGCTGGCTCGCCGCGGCGGGGACGTTCGTGCCGCTCGCGGTCGTCGCCGTCGCGACGGCCGCGCGCCTCGTCGCGGGCGATCCGGCGACGCGGCGGCTGCTTCGCCCCACCGCGGCGTCCACCGCGGCCGGCGGGGCGGTCGGCGCGGCGAGCATCGTCGCGACCTACTCTTCGTACCCGGCGGTCGCGTCCGCCTGGCCCGAGCTGTCCGCCTCGGTGCGTGGCCTGTACCGGATGCTCGACGGCGGGCCCGCGGGACGCTGGTCGCTCCTCCTCGTCGTGTGCGCCGTGGGCGCCGCCGAGGAGATCGTGTGGAGAGGCCGGATGCTCGGCGACGCACCGGATCCGGCCGGTCGGCGGGGCGGCGTCCTCGCCTCGGCCCTCGCGATCACCGCGGTGTACGGCGCGGTTCACCTCGCGTCCGGGTCGCGCCTGCTGCCCGTCGCGGCGCTCGTGTGCGGCGTCGGCTGGGCCTCGCTCCGGATCGCGACCCGATCGCTCTGGGCCCCCGTCGTCGCCCACCTCGCGTGGTCGTCGGCGATCCTCGTGGTCCGGCCGCTGATCTAGCGTCTCTCGAGCGCTGCGAGGCGCTTCCTCGCGTCGGCGACCATCGGGTCCTCGTCGCTCTTCTTGAGCGCGAGGAAGGCGCGGTACGCGTCGGCGGCCGCGGGGCTGCGGAGGGCCTCGCGCGCGCGGCCGAGGTGGTACTGCACCGCTCCGTAGAGCCGGTAGGTGGGGACGCTCTCGACGAAGAGGTCCGTCGCCTCACCGCGCCGCTTCTCGCAGATCTCGAGCTCGTCGCGCGCCTGCTCGAGCGCTCCCGCCTGGAGGTACGCGCGACCGAGCAGGAGCCGACCGATCCAGGCGTCGTGCCGCCCGAGCCCGGCCCGGAACCGCTCGATGGCCAGCGGGTATTCGCGCCGCTGGAGGTACACCGAGCCG
>DASSQM010000202.1:0-4495 GCA_035702465.1 Anaeromyxobacter sp.
CCCGTCGCGCCTCCGACGGGCGGCCGAGCGGCGCTGCTCAAGCGCGACACCGTCGGCGCGTTCGAGAGCCGGTTGCGCTGGAGCGCCCGGTGGCGGTGGCTCGCACCCGTTCTCGGCGGCGCCCTCGCGGTGGTCGCGGTCGCCGTGTGGCTGCTCGTCGCGAGGCCGGCACGGAGGGCGGCGCCCCCGCGCACCGACGCGATGCCGCTCCTCGCGCAGGACGACTCCGCCAGCCTCGAGCAGGCGCTCGCGACGCTCGACGCGGCGGTGCGCCGCGCGCCGCAGCAGCGGAGCGTGTCGTCCGAGCAGGCGCTCGCGTACGTGCTGCGGGCGGCGTCGCTCGTCGAGGAAGGCGAGGGGCTCGCGGCCGCGGCGGCGGCGAGGACCGGGGAGCGCGAGCGCCTCGCACGCGAGCAGCCGGCCGGGTGGGAGCAAGCGGAGCACGCCGCGGCCTCGGACGTGCGCCGGCTCGAGGCCGACGTGCGCGCGCGCGAGGAGCGGGCGCGCGGCCTCGGCGCGGCGGCGTTCCAGGCTCTCGAGAAGCTGCGGGCGGAGCCCGGCGAGGCGACCGGGATCGCGCGCGGCCTCGCCGCGTACCACGCGCTCGGCGGCGAGCGCGACCGCGCGCGCAAGGTGATCCACGCCGCGCGCGAGCGCGCCCCGGCGGATCCTTGGCTCGACCTCGCGGAGGCATGGGTCGACGCGCGGGATCCGGATCGCGCGGCGCGCGAGCGGGCGCTCATCGAGCTCGGCACGCTCTCGGTGGCGCACCCCGAGCTCCTGCGCGCGCAGTACCTCCTCGCGCGCACGCAGGCAGCCCTCGGCCGGCGGGCCGAGGCGGTCGGCACCCTCGACGCGCTCCTCGCCAGGAACGCGAGGCACGAGGCGGCGAGGCGACTGCGCGATCAGCTCGTGGCGGCGGCCCAGCCTCCGCCGGGCTCGCCCGCGCCGTCTCCGACGCCGCCGCCCGCGGCCGCTCCCGCGGTGTCGGCCGCGTCCGCTCCCCCCGAGTCGCCCGCGGCGGCGGCAGCGTTGCCCACCGCGCCTCCGGAGGCGCCGCAGCGGAGGAAGTTCGTTACCCACACCATCCCGGCGTCCACGCCCGCCCCGTCCGTCACCGTGCTTCCGCCCCTCGGCCCGTCGGGCGAGGCGCCGGAGCCCCGGCTGCTCCGCGGGCCCGACCCCGCGCGGGCGTCTGCGGTCCCCTCGCAGGCTGCGGCGTCTCCCGGCGAGGGCGCACCGGGCGCGGCGCCCGCGGGATCTGCGGCCCCGATGGACGCCCGCTCGGCGGATCCGGCGCAGGGGGACGCCGCCGCGGCTGCGGAGGCGCAGCCGGCGCCGAGCTCCGACGCGAGGTGAGCAGAGGGCACCCGGGAGCCCCTCCGGGATGCGAGGCGGGTGGCGCGCGGATTGCCAGGTGCACCGCGCGATGCTCGCGCTCCTCTTCTGGCTCTCCGTCTCGCTCGTGGCGTTCAGCTACGTCGGCTACCCCATCGCGCTCGTGGTGTGGAGCGGCGTCCGCGACGCGCTCGAGGCACTCCGGTTCGTCGGCGGTGGCCCCGACCGGCGCGTTCAGGCGGCGCGCTCGGCCGAGGAGTGGCCGCGCGTCACGCTCGCGTTCTCCGCGTTCGACGAGGAGTCGTGCATCCGCGAGAAGATCGAGAACTGCCTCGCGCTCGACTACCCCCCGGACCGGCTCGAGATCCTGGTCGGGTGCGACGGATGCACCGATCGCACCGCGGCGATCGCGCGCGAGGTGGGCGGTGGCCGGGTGCGGGTGCACGAGCTCTCGCCGCGCTCGGGGAAGGCGAGCGTGCTCAACCGGCTCGTCCCCGCCGCGCAGGGGGACGTCGTCGTCCTCACCGACGCGAACTCGATGCTCGATCCGGGAGCGATCCGCGCGCTGGCCCGGCGGTTCCGCGATCCTTCGGTCGGCGCCGCGGTGGGGCGGCTCCGGTTCGTCGACTTCGCCGGCCGCGAGCAGGAGGAGAGCCTTTACTGGAAGTACGAGACGTTCCTCAAGTACTACGAGGGGAAGCACGGGTGCGTGCTCGGTGCGAACGGGGGCATCTACGCGATCCGGCGCGTCCTCTTCGCGCCGCTCTCCGCCGACACCCTCAACGACGACCTGGTCATCCCCGTGCGCATCGCGGTGCGCGGCTGGCGCGTGCTGTACGCAGCGGACGCGCTCGCGTCGGAGGAGACGGCGCCCGACTCCGCCAAGGAGTTCGTGCGGCGGGCGCGCATCGGCGCCGGGAACTGGCAGGCGCTCGCGAGCGTGCCGGACCTGCTCGATCCGAGGACGGGCTTCCTCTTCTTCGCGTTCGTCGCGCACAAGCTCCTGCGCTGGGCGACGCCGTTCCTGCTCGCGGCCGCGTTCGCGTCGAACGCGATCCTCGCGGCCGCGCCGGGCGCCTGGGGATACCGCGCGATCCTGCTCGCGCACGCCGGCTTCTACGCGCTCGCGCTCGCGGGCCCCATCCGCGTGGCGGGCCGCGCGCGGAAGGCGGCGTCCGCCGCGCAGTACTTCGTCGCCATGAACGCCGCGCTCGCCGTCGGCGCCTGGCGCTTCGTGCGAGGGACGCAGGCGGCGACGTGGCAGCGCACGGCCCGGTCCGGGGCGCGCGCGGCCTGACGCCGCGAAGTCCGTTGGGCATCCCAAGCGTTCGGCCGATCGCCCGTTCGGGGCGGCGATCCCACGTGGGGATGGCCGTCCGTTTTCTTGACTTGCCGCCATGCGAGCCCTTGCACGTACGGTCACGCCACATACCTTCATTCCAGGAGCCGCACCGGGCGCAGCGGGGTCGGGGCAGGGGGCTCAGGCTCGCAGGTGTCGCATGGGCGTCATGGACTTGATTCGCCGGCTCAGCAGGGAACAGCAGGAGGCGCTCCGCGCCATCGACCGCGACGAGCAGAACGCCATCGAGGTCGAGAACCTGGAGGCGGACCACATCGCGGCGGAGGAGGCGTACCTGCGCCGCAAGGACCGCCTCCTCGGGCGTGAGGTGCCCGACAGGTACCAGGAGATCGACGGCGCGCGGGCCGTGCTCGCGCAGGCAGTCCGCGCGCGGCAGGAGCGGTTCGAGGCGATGCGCCTGCGGGTGCTCGCCGGCGGCGCCCAGGAGCGGACGTCGCCGGCGCAGCTCGCGCTGCTGCCGGGGACCTGATCGCCGCTCGCGCGGTCGCGAGGTGACGGCCCTCGCGCCGCGCGCTAAGGATCCGCGGTGCCTCCTCCGCTCCCGGCGCTCGCGGCGATCCTCCTCGCCGCCGCGCCGGGCGGGGGCGCGCCGGGCTCCCGCATGAAGGACCTCCTCGTCGTCGGCCGGATCCACACGCTCGATCCCGCGCGGCCGCTCGCGGAGGCGCTGCTCGTGCGCGCGGGCAGGATCGCCTGCGTCGGCGCGGAGCGGGAGTGCGCCGGGCGCGCGACGGCGGACGTCGTCCGCATCGAGGCGGGCAGCGCGGTGCCGGGGCTCGTCGACGCCCACGGGCACGTCCAGGGGCTGGGACGATCGCGCCGCGAGGTCTCCTGCGTCGGAGCCGCGACCGAGGAGGCGTGCGCGGCGCTCGCGGGCGAGCGCGCGCGGCGGGCGCCCGCCGGGAGCTGGATCCTCGGCAGAGGGTGGGATCAGAACCGCTGGTCCGTCGCGCGCTTCCCCACGCAGGCGACGCTCACCAGGGCGGCGCCCGACCACCCTGCCATGCTCGTGCGCGTGGACGGCCACGCGTGCTGGGTGAACGCGCGCGCGCTCGCCCTCGCCGGGATCGGGCCCGGCACGCCCGACCCGCCGGGCGGGAGGATCCTGCGCGCGCCGGACGGCGCGCCGACCGGCGTGCTCGTCGACGCCGCGCAGGACCTCGTCCGGCGGAAGGTGCCGGCCCCCGGCCCCGCCGAGATCGAGGAGGAGATCCTGGCGGGCCTCCGCGAGCTCGCCGCCCTGGGCCTCACGGAGGTGCACGACGCGGGCGTCCCCCCGGAGTCGCTCGACGCCTACGCGAGGCTCGCCGCCGCCGATCGGCTTCCGCTCCGCGTGTACGCGATGATCGACGGGCAGGTGCCGCTCCGGGCGCTCGAGGCCGAGCTGCGACGCTGGAAGGATCGCCGCGAGGTAGGGCGGCTCACCGTGCGCGCGGTGAAGCTCTACGCCGACGGCGCGCTGGGGAGCCGGGGCGCCGCGCTGCACGAGGACTACGCCGACGATCCGGGGAACCGGGGGCTCCTCCTCACGGAGCCGGACGCGCTCCGCGCGAAGGTGCGCGCCATCGCCCGGGCCGGGCTCCAGCCGGCGGTGCACGCGATCGGCGACCGGGCGGTGTCGATCGTGGTCGACGCCTTCGAGGCGGCGGGCGACCTCCGTCCGCTCCGCCCGCGCGTCGAGCACGTCCAGGTCGTGCTGCAGCGCGACGTGCCGCGGCTCGCCGCCGCCGGCGCGATCGCGTCCATGCAGCCCGTCCACGCGACGAGCGACGCGCCGTGGGTCGCCGCGCGGCTCGG
>DASSQM010000203.1:0-5001 GCA_035702465.1 Anaeromyxobacter sp.
GCCTCCCCGCCGTCTTCAAGGCGAGCTTCGACAAGGCGAACCGCTCGTCCGGCAGGAGCTTCCGCGGGCCCGGGCTCGAGAAGGGCCTCGCGGCGTTCGAGGCGGTGAAGCGCGAGACCGGGCTCCCGTGCACGACCGACGTGCACGAGACCTGGCAGGCCGAGCCGGCCGGCAAGGTGGTGGACCTCCTCCAGGTCCCCGCGTTCCTCTGCCGCCAGACGGACCTGGTCCTCGCCTGCGCGAAGCACGGCCGGAGCGTCTCGGTGAAGAAGGGGCAGTTCCTCGCGCCGCGGGAGATGCGCCACGCGCTCGCGAAGTGCCGCGAGGCGGGGAACGAGGACGTGCTCCTCATCGAGCGCGGCGCCACCTTCGGCTACGGAAACCTCGTCGTGGACATGCGCGCGCTCGTGCAGATGCGCGAGCTCGGCGCGCCGGTGTGCCTCGACGCGACGCACTCGGTGCAGCTCCCCGGCGGCGGCGGCGACACGACGGGCGGCGATCGCCAGTTCGTCGCGCCGCTCGCGCGCGCTGCGGCGGCGGTCGGGATCGACGCGCTGTTCATGGAGATCCACGAGGACCCGTCGGTCGCGAAGTCCGACGGCCCGAACTCGCTCGACTTCGACATGGCGGACGCGGTGATCCACGACGTGCTCGCCATCCGCCGCGCGCTGGGGCAGCGGTGAGGCCGAAGGCGCCCCGCGCGCGAGGTGGCGCCGCTCGGCGCGCGCTCGTCACCCGCGCCGCGAAGGTCCGCCTCGTCCTCCTCGACGTGGACGGCGTCATGACCGACGGCCGGCTCTACTACGGCGCCGAGGGCGAGGCGCTCAAGGCGTTCGACGTGAAGGACGGCCACGGCATCGTGCTGCTCCGCGACCACGTGGACTTCGGCGTCATCTCCGGCCGCCCCGGCAGGGCGTCGGAGCGGCGGCTCCAGGAGCTCCGCTTCAAGCACCTCGTGTTCGGCGAGCGCGACAAGCTCGCCGGCTACGCCCGCCTCGCCCACCTCGGCATCCCGGACGAGGAGGTCGCGTACATGGGCGACGACGTGAACGACCTGTCCCTGCTCGCGAAGGTGGGCCTCTCCGCGTGCCCCGCCGACGCCCGGGACGAGGTGCGGGAGGCGGTGCACTTCGTGGCGCGCTCGCCGGGCGGGCGCGGCGCGGTCCGCGAGCTGTGCGATCTCATCCGCGCGGCGAAGGGCCTCGCGTGAGCGGTGCGGGCCCGCTGCCCGCTGCCCCGGAACGGTGGTAGCTTCCGGCGCGATGTCGGTCCCGGTGCACAAGCAGGTGAAGCGGAGCGTCCGCTCCGTGCTCCTCCGCCTCGTCATCCGGCTGTTCGCGCACGTGCCCTTGCGCCTGGCGCTCGCGATCGGGACGCTCGCGGCCTCGATCGGCTGGCGCACCGCGCGGAAGACGCGCGCGCAGATGCTCGCCCAGCTCGCCATCGCCTTCCCGGAGAAGCCGGAGGCGGAGCGGGAGGCGATCGCGCGGGCTTCCCTCCGGCACCTCGCCTGGCTCGCAGCCGAGGTCGCGACGCTCGGCGCGTGGCGCGGCCGCCTCGCGTCGTACGTCTCCTTCGCGCCCGGCGCCGAGGAGCGCTTCCGCGCGCTCGCCGCGCGCGGGAAGGGGCTCGTGTTCGTCACGGGCCACGTGGGGAACTGGGAGCTCCTCGCGCAGCGGATCGCGGCCGATCACCCGTCCTACGTGATCGCGCGCGCCGGGAACGACTCCAGGATCACCGAGATCGTCGGCAAGGTGCGCGCCGAGGGCAACGTGGAGACGCTCTGGCGCGAGGACCCGTCCACCGCGCGCGCGCTGATCCGCTGCTTCAAGCAGGGCCGCCCGCTCGGCATCCTCATCGACCAGGACACGAACGTGCAAGGCGTGTTCGTGCCGTTCTTCGGGCGGCCCGCCCACACGCCCCGCGGCGCGGCCGACCTCGCGCTGCGTTTCGGCGCGCCGGTCGCCGCCGGCTGGGCGCGGCGCCGCGGCCCGGAGCCGGGCGCGGGCCACGTCCTGGACTTCGTCGACGTGCCGTACGATCCGGAGCCGCGGGACCGCGAGGCGGAGGTCGTTCGCCTCACCGCCGCCTGCACGGCCGCCCTGGAGGCGGCCATCCGCCGGAACCCGGTCGAATGGGTCTGGATGCACGAGCGCTGGAAGACCCGGCCGGAGCGGGCCGATGAACCGACCCAAGCAAAGGCAATGCCGGAAACCGCTGACCTTTCCAGCAGGTAGCGGCGGCGGGCATTAAGCAAGGTCCGTGCCTGTAGGATCGGGCAGGGGAAGAATGCTATGTTTCAGCGGTCTTGGACGCGGGCGGCCGTTCTGGCGGTCCTCGTCTCGCTGGCCGGCGCGGGGTGCCGGCCCTCGAAGCCCAAGGGGTCCGAAGCGGTGTCGCCTGAGCTGAAGCTCGAAGGGGTCCGGTTCCGCGTGTACCGCGGGAGCGAGCTGCGTGCGTTCGGGGAGGCGGCGCAGGTGTCGCTCCGCCGCGACTCGACGGACCTGAGGGCGGCGGACCTCGAGGCGGTCCTCCCGGGGAGCGCGCCGCCGGTCCGCATCACGGCGCCCGCCGGCGAGGGGGTGCTCTCCGCGCGCACCTTCTCGGTGTCCGGCGGCGTGACCGCGGCGCGCGGGGACGACGTCGCGCGGACGGAGCGGGCCCGCTACGTGCCCGGGCCGGACGGCGGCCGCGTCGTCGGGGACGATCCCATCGTCGTCGAGGGGCGCTCGTACCGGCTCGCCGGCAAGGGGTTCACGCTCATGCCCGCGGACGGCGCCATCGCCATCGGCGGCGGCGCAAGGCTCGTGGCGGGCGCGGGGGCCGCGCGATGACGGCGGCGCTCGCCACCCTCCTCGCGGCGCTCGCGGGTGCCGCGCTCCCCGTCGCCGAGTCGCCGCGGGGGCGGGCGGCTCCGGTGCACGTCGACGCCGACGAGGTCCACTACGCGTTCCAGAAGCGCGAGGTGACCTTCACGGGCAAGGACGGGAAGCCCGTCACGATGACCCGCGACGACGCCACGCTCACGTGCAAGAGGCTCGTGGCGAAGACCGACGACGCGGGCCAGATCGTCAGCGCCGCGTGCGCGGGTGACGTCCGCTTCACGCGCGGCCCGCGCGTCGTGACCTGCGACCGCGCCACCTTCGACGCCGCGCTCGACCGCGTCACCTGCGAGGGCGACCCGGTGCTCCGCGACGGCAGCTCCGAGGTGAAGGCGACGAGGCTCGTCTACGAGCTCAAGACCGACGAGGCGAAGGCGGAGGGCGCGAAGATCACGCTGCCGGGCGACGAGGTCGAGAAGCGCCGGCAGGCGCTCGACGAGCGGCGCAAGGGGAGGAAGCCGTGACCTCCGGGGCGGGTGCCGCCACGCTCCTCCGCGCCGAGGGGCTCGTGAAGACCTACCGCGGCCGCCGCGTCGTCGACGGCGTCTCGTTCCACGTCGGGCCCGGCGAGGTGGTGGGCCTCCTCGGCCCGAACGGCGCGGGGAAGACCACCTCGTTCAACATGGTGGTCGGACTCGTCACGCCCGAGGAGGGCAAGGTCCTGCTCGGCGACGAGGACCTGACGCGCCTCCCCATGCACCGCCGCGCGCGGCTCGGGGTGGGGTACCTGCCGCAGGAGGCGTCGATCTTCCGCAAGCTCACCGTGCGCCAGAACATGACGGCGGTGCTGGAGGCGCTCGGGGTCGGCCGCCGCGAGCGGGAGGAGCGCGCCGCGACCCTCCTCCACGAGTTCCGGCTCGAGACGGTGGCGGGGTCCCTCGGCGATCAGCTCTCCGGCGGCGAGCGCCGCCGCGCCGAGGTGGCGCGGAGCCTGCTCTCGACCCCGCGCTACATCCTCTTCGACGAGCCCTTCGCGGGCGTCGATCCCATCGCGGTGGGCGAGCTGCAGCGGCTCATCGGCTCGCTCCGCGATCGGGGCATCGGCGTGCTCATCACGGATCACGCCGTGCGCGAGGCGCTCGGCATCTGCAACCGGGCCTACATCCTCAACGCCGGGGCGATCCTCGAGGCGGGCACGCCCGCCGAGATCGCGGCGTCCGTGAAGGCGCGCGCGGTCTACCTCGGCGAGAAGTTCCGGCTGGACGAACAGGCGGTGAACTAGCGCGATGGCACTCGAGCTGAAGCAGCACCTCAAGATGACGCAGCAGCTGGTGATGACGCCCCAGCTGCAGCAGGCCATCAAGCTCCTGCAGCTCTCGCGCATGGAGCTCGTCGACCTCATCCGCACGGAGGTGACCGAGAATCCGCTCCTCGAGGGCGCCGACGAGCCGGACGAGGAGCCGGTCCAGAGCGGCGAGAGCCCCGCGGAGACCGCCGATCACGAGGCGAAGCCGGAGCCCAAGGAGACCGACAAGTCGCCGGAGGTGAAGGGCGAGGAGGGCGCGAACGAGATCGACTGGGACCAGTACCTGGACCACTACCAGCTCCAGGGCCACACCGCCCCGTCGAACCGCGGCCTCGCCGACGAGGAGCTGCCGGGCGCCGAGTCTTCCCTGACGAAGAAGGGGGACCTCGTCGACCACCTCACCTGGCAGATCCGGCTCTCGAACTTCACGCGGGAGGAGGAGACGGTCGCACTGCTCATCGTCGGCAACCTCGACGACGACGGCTACTTCAAGATGCCGGCGGTGGAAGGCGAGTCGGACGACGCGACGACGCGCGACCCGCTCGTGCGCGTCACGTTCGAGGCGGGCGTGGGCCTCGAGTTCGCCGAGTCGGTGCTGCACAAGGTGCAGGCGCTCGATCCGGTGGGGGTGGCGGCGCGCGACCTTCGCGAGTGTCTGCTCCTTCAAGTCAAGCACCTCAACGCCGACACGCCCGAGATCGTGGCGATCATCGAGCGCCACCTCAAGCACCTCGAGTCGAAGAACTACGGCGCGATCGCGAAGGACCTCAAGATCCCCATCGAGGAGGTCGTGAAGGCGGTGAAGGTGATCAGCCGCCTCGAGCCGAAGCCCGGCCGCGCGTTCTCCGGCGAGGAGCCGCAGTACATCACGCC
>DASSQM010000204.1:0-11710 GCA_035702465.1 Anaeromyxobacter sp.
GCGGGCGTCAGCATGTACTCGCAGAGATCCCCGTTCGGCGGCGCCTTGCAGGTGTCGAGGTAGTGCTGGCACGCCGACTCGCCCGGGTTCGACTGCTTGAGCTGCTGCTCGACGAGCGTGGTGCACGACCCCGTCGACAGCCCGCCCGGCTGGCAGTTGCAGATCCGCTCGCCCAGCTCCTGGCACGCGGACTTCCCGCAGGCGGAGAGCGCGGCGACGAGCAGGGCGGCGGCGAGGCGGCGCATTCGAAGGCGGGGAGGATCGCCCGGTCCCCGGCCGCCGTCAAGCCGGCCGGACCGCTCGCTTCGCGAGGACGGCGCGCTCGTCCCCGCGCGAGGACGCGAGCTCGACGACGATGGCGATCCACACGGCGAGGCACGGCAGGGCCTTGAGCGCGTAGGGCTGGATCACGTGCTCCACGACGAGCGCCGGCAGGCGCGGCGACATCGAGGTGAGGAGGACCGCGGACGCGAGCAGCGCCCCCTCCTTCCGGCCCCGCGGCCGGACGAACCACCAGAGGCCGACGCCGCACATGGCGATGAAGAACGTCGCCGACTCGGCGGCGTGGTTGAAGATCACCATCCACACGAGGAGGGAGGCGACGAAGAGGAGCCGGAACGCGGGCCGGCCCCAGGCCGCGACGTTGAGCGCGGGGAGCAGCAGGACGGCACCGCCCGCGAGCACGACGAGCGTCTTCGGCGGGTCGAGGCCGAACCAGCCGTGGAGGATCCCCATCACCGAGAGGCCGGCGAAGGCCTCGCGGTCCGCCAGGAGGACGCGGAACCAGCTCTCGTACAGCGCGCGGAGCCGGTCCGGAGGGACGAACGCGAGCGGCACGGCGCCGAGCGCGAGGAGCCACGCGCCGAGCCACCCGAGGAACCGCAGCCTGCGCGGGTAGAGGACGAACGCGAGCGCGCCGATGGCCGGGTAGAGCTTCACGTAGAACCCGCACGCGATCGCGAGCGCGGCCCACTCCGGGCGGCCCTTCTCGAGGAGGCAGAACGCGAGCAGGACGAGGCCCGCCACGAGCACGTTCGCCTGCGTGTTCTGCACCGCGGTGAGGAAGTCGGGGACGAGGAGCAGCCCGAGGAGCGCCTTGTCGCGCGGCGAGAGGATCGGGAGCGTCGCCAGCGCGAGCACGAACACGGCGGCGTTGAGGAGGTTCCAGAGCACGAGGCCGGCGACGTCGGGGAGCGCCGAGAACGGCGCCATGAGCGCGGCGAACGTGGGGCTGTACTTGAACAGGTCCCAGTGCTCCGCCGGGTAGCGAACGTAGAGGTCGAGCCCCGCCGCGAGGTGTCGGAACGAGCGCTCGTAGATCCGGTAGTTGTTGAAGTGGGTGTAGACGCCGTCGCCCATCGGCTTCGGGCCGAGCAGGTACTCCTGGAGCGCGGCCACCACCGCGAGCGAGAGGAGCGTCCAGGCGACGTTCCGCGGGTCCGCGAGGAAGGGCTCGAGCCGCTCGCGCGCACGCCGGGCGAGCGCGAGCGCGCGAGGGAGGGGCGGGAGCTGCGGGGCGGCGCAGGGCGGGGGCATGGCGCGGGCGCGGGGGGCCCTCCCTACGACCCCGGGTACGTGAGGTCGGTCACTTCACCATCCGGCGGAGTGAATGTCCACGTGAATGTCCGCGGTCGGCCGCCGTCTGATAAAGGAACGCGACCATGACCCCCCTTCTCGCGCTCCTCCTGCTCGCCGCCGCCCCCGCGGGGCAGCCCTCCGCCGACGCCGCCCGGCTCGCCGCGAAGGTGCAGGGCTTCTACGAGCGGACGAAGGACCTCAGGGCGCGCTTCTCGCAGACGTACACCTACGCGGGCTTCGGCCGCAGGCAGGCGTCCTCCGGGACGCTCGAGGTGAAGAAGCCAGGGAAGATGCGGTGGGACTACGAGAAGCCCGCCAGGAAGACCATCGCGGTGTCGGGGTCGCGCCTCGTCCAGTACGAGCCCGAGGAGAACCAGGCCTACGTGGACGATCACTTCGACGCGTCCGCCATGAGCGCCGCGGTGGCGTTCCTGCTCGGGAAGGGCGACCTCGCGCGCGAGTTCGACCTCGGGATCGACGCGACGGGCGCGCTCCTCCTCCATCCGAAGGAACCGGATCCGCGCGTCGACGTCATCGCGCTCACCGTCGCGGACGACGGCCAGGTGACCGCGACGCGCGTCGTGGACGGGTCGGGGAACGTGAACGAGGTGAAGTTCTCGGACGTGAAGCGGAACGTCGGCCTGCCCGACTCCGCGTTCGACGTGAAGCTCCCGAAGGACGTCCGCCGCGTCGGGGCGAAATAGCGGGGCCTCTATCCGCGCGGCGAGCCCTGCGCCGGCGTCGCGCCCGGCCGGAACCGCACGCCGAGCTCGTGGAACACGAACGTCGTCACGTCGGCCCGGAGCTCGACGATGTCGTCGAGGGCGCTCCCGATGCCGTGGCCGAACCCGGACACGCGCAGGAGCACCGGGAGCTTCGACGCGGTCGCCGCCTGCAGCCGCGCCGCCATCTTGCGCGCGTGGTACGCGTCGACGCGCGGGTCGTTCTCGCCCGCCGTGAGCAGGACGGCGGGGTAGCGCGTCCGATCCTTCACGTTGTGGTACGGCGAGTAGGCGCGCAGCGCCCGGAACTGCTCCGGGTCCTTCACGGTGCCGAACTCCGTCACGTTGAAGGCGCCGTTGGGGTGGAGCTCGACCCGCAGCATGTCGAAGATGCCGACCTCCGCCACCGCCGCGCGGGCGAGGTCCGGGCGCTCCGTGATCGTCGCGCCGATGAGGAGCCCGCCGTTCGAGCCGCCCATGACGGCGAGGCGCGCGGGAGAGGTCACCTTCGTCTGGAAGAGCCGCTCCGCGGACGCGATGAAGTCGTCGAACACGTTCTGCTTGCGCGTGAGGTTCCCCGCCTTGTGCCACGCGTCGCCGTACTCGCCGCCTCCCCGGACGTGGGCGAGCGCGTAGACGACGCCGGCGTCGAGCCAGAGGCGTCGGAGCGGCGAGTACGTCGGCACCATGGGGATGCCGTACCCGCCGTAGCCGTAGAGGATGGTGGGGTTCTTGCCGTCGAGCCTCGTGCCCTTGCGCCGCAGGACGGAGATGGGGACCTTCGTCCCGTCCTTGGAGACGGCGAAGTCGCGCACCACCTCGGCGTCGGAGAAGTCCACCGAGGCGGGCGTGGAGATGGGGAGCCGCGCCGGCGTCGCGGACGCGGCGTCGAAGCGCAGCCAGGTCGGCGGCTCGAGGAACGACTCGTTCTGCACGAGCATCGCCCCGGCGGACGTGCGGTGGAGCTCGCGGACGGTCGACACCGGCAGGATGGGGAGCTCCCCCTGCTCCTTCCCGTCCGCGAGGACGCGCACCCGCGACGGCCCGCCGGAGATCTCGAGGACGTAGACCCTGTCCCGCGTCGCCTCGACGCGCTGGATGGCGCCGTCGGGCGACGCCTCGGTGACGAGCGCCGCCTTCGCGAGGCTCGGCGGCTCCGCGCCGAGCGGCAGGCGGAGGACCTTGCCGCGCGGCGCGTCCTTGCGGGAGAGGAGGTAGAGCGCGCCGTCGCCGCCGAACCTCGCGCCGACGACGCGGTCGGGGAGCTCCGCGACCTTCGTCACCGCGCCCGACGGCGAGCGCACGAACAGCTCGTACTCGCCGCCGTCGCCCTTCTGCACGAGGTCGGCGGCCCAGCCGCCGTCGTCCGAGCTGGAGAGGAAGTGCTCCGAGATGCGCGGCTCGGCGCATTCGCGCCCGAGCACGTAGACGTCCTTCGAGTCCGGCTCGCCGAGCCTGTGCAGCCAGACCTCCTGGAAGAAGCCGAGGTCCTCCGCCGGGCGCTCGCCCTCGCGCGGGTAGCGCGTGTAGAGGAAGCCCTCGCCGCCCGCGAGCCACGCGACGCCGCCGCCGGCGGTCCCGCCGTTCACGCGCGCGATCCGGTCGGGCAAGGCGCTCCCGGCGGCGACGTCGTAGACGGCGAGGTCGCCGCTCTCCGTGCCGCCCTTCGAGAGCGACACCGCCACGAGCCGGCCGTCGCGCGACGGCGCGTAGAAGACGATGGCGGTCTTCCCGCCGGGATCGAGCGCGCGCGGATCGACGAGCGTGCGCTTCGTCCCGAGGTCCGCCGGGTCCTGGAAGACCACGAGCGCCGGCTGCTGGCGCGGCGGCGCGAACTCGAGGGCGAACGTCGGCCCGGTCGACGCGTCGACGTCGAACCAGCGCGGCGGCGCGCCGCGCAAGAGCTCGCGGGTGCGCTCGCGGATGGCGGACGCATCGGGGAGCGACCCGAGCCAGCTCCGCGTCCGCGCGTCCTGCTGCTTCGACCAGGCGCGCACCTCCGGGCTGCCCTTGTCCTCGAGCCAGCGGTACGGGTCTCGGACCTCGGTGCCGTGGTACGCGTCGACGACCGGGCGGACCGGGGTCTTGGGCGGCGGGGCGAGGGCGGCGCCGAGCGACAGCGCGGTGAGGAGGGTTCGCATGGCCGTCTATCCTCCGAGGACCGGCAGCCCGCGGCGCGGGGGAGCGTGCGGGCGCTTGGGCCGCGGCCCGGGGGCGGCGCGGCGCTCGTCGCGGGCGACGACGCGGCCGACGAGGTCGTACTCGGACGCGTCCGTCACCTCGACCGTCGCGATCTCGCCGGGGTAGGCGAGGCCGTCGTTCACGTACGTGAGCCCGTCGATCTCCGGCGCCTGCTGCGCGTGGCGGCCGGCGAGCAGGTGCTCCGTCTCCTCCGAGGCGCCCTCGACGAGCACCTCGAGGCGGCGCCCGATCATCGCGCGCTGGTGGGCGCGGGAGATCGACTGCTGGACCTCCATGATGCGGTCGCGGCGCTCGCGCTTCACGGCGTCGGGGACCTGCCGCGCCATCTCCGCGGCCGGCGTGCCCTCCTCCGGCGAGTACTCGAACACGCCGAGCCGCTCGAACCGCTGCTCCCGGACGAACGAGAGGAGGTCCGCGAAGTCCGCCTCGGTCTCGCCGGGCAGCCCGACGATGAGCGACGTGCGGAGCGCGAGCCCCGGGATGCCGGCGCGGAGCCGCGCGAGGAGCTTTCGGAGGAACGCCGAGTCGCGCCCGCGCCTCATCGAGCGCAGGAGCCGGTCCGAGCTGTGCTGGAGCGGCATGTCGAGGTACTTCACGACCTTCGGCTCCTCCGCGATGGCGCGCACGAGCGCGTCGGGCACGTCGCGCGGGTACGCGTAGTGGAGGCGGATCCAGCGGATGCCGTCCACCTTCGCGAGGGCGCGCACGAGGTCGTGGAGCCGCGGCTTCCCGGGGAGGTCGTAGCCGAAGGCGGTGAGGTCCTGGGCGACGACGGAGAGCTCGATGGCGCCCTGCGCCGCCAGCGCCTCCGCCTCGGCGACCACGTCGGACACGGGGCGCGAGCGCTGGGGCCCGCGCAGCTTCGGGATGATGCAAAACGCGCAGGCGTTGTCGCAGCCCTCGGAGATCTTGAGGTAGGCGGTGTGCGACGGCAGCGAGTTCACCCGCGGCGACGCGGCGGAGTGGACGAAGTCCGGATCGGGGACCACGAGCCGCTTCGCCTGCGCGTCGGAGACGATGCGGGCGATGTCCTGGTACGCCCCCGTGCCGACGAAGTGGTCGACCTCGGGCAGCGCCTCCGCGAGCTCGCCCGCGTGCCGCTGCACGAGGCAGCCGGCCACCACGAGCTTCTTCGCGCGGCCCGTCCTCTTGAGCTCCGCGAGCTCGACGATGGCGTCGATCGACTCGACCTTCGCGCTCTCGATGAAGCCGCAGGTGTTCACGACGACGATGTCGGCCTGCGCGGGGTCCTGCACGAGGCGGAAGCCGGCCTCGGTCAGGGTGCCGAGCATGACCTCGCTGTCGACGCGGTTCTTGGGGCAGCCGAGGGTGTGCAGGTAGACGCGGCTCGACATGGAGGGCGCCGATCTAACAGACCGGAATGCCTGGGGCAATCCAGGCGCCCGGCCGGCCGTGGCCGTGCCCGTGCCCGCAGGCGGGCACGGGCTCACTCCCTGAAGTTCTGGAACTGGATCGGAATGCCCAGCGCGGCCCCCCGGATCTTCTGCATGCACGCCTGCAGCTCGTCCTTCTTCTTCCCCGTGACGCGAACCGCCTCCCCCTGGATCGCCGCCTGGACCTTGAGCCCCGTCTCCTTCAAGAGCGCGACGATCTTCTTCGCGTCCTCCTGCTTGAGGCCCTTCTTCAGCTTCACGAGCTGGCGCACGGTGCCGCCGGAGGCGGGCTCGATCTTCTGGGGATCGAGGCCCTCGAGCTGGACGCCGCGCTTGGCGAGCTTCTCCATGAGGACGCCGAGCGCGGCCTCGGCCCGGCCCTCGGAGTTCGCGCGGACGACCACGTTCCCGTCCTTGTCGCGCTCGAGGTCCGTGCTCGTGCCCTTGAAGTCGAAGCGCTGCGCGATCTCCTTCCGCGCCTGGTTGAACCCGTTCTCGAACTCCATCACGTTCAGCTCGGACACCACGTCGAAGCTCGGCATGATCGTCCTCCCGTCTCGAACCTTCTAGAGCTCCAGGACCACCGGCAGCACCGTCGGCCTCTTCCCCACCTCCTTGCGGAACCAGCGCCGCACCGCGACGCGGAGCGTCTCCTGCACCTCGGCCACGTCCGCGCGCGCGGGGCCGGTCATCTCCTCGATCGCCCGGAGCGCCTCCCCCCGGATCTCCTCCTCGGAACCCTCGAACCCGGCGACCCCCCGCGCGAACAGGTCGGGGCCGCGCACCACGGCGCCGGTCGTCCGCTCGATCGCGAGCACCGCGATGAGGAGGCCCGCGTCGGCGAGGAGGCGCCTGTCCCGTACCACGAGCGCGCCGATGTCGGCGCCGAGGAGCGCGTCGCGATCGGTGTAGACGCGCCCCACCGGCACCGCCTCCGCGAGGACCGAGGCGCCGGCGTCCGCGAGCTCGAGGACCTGCCCGTCGACGATCACCTCGCGGCGAGCGACGCCCTCGGCAGCGGCGTGCGCTGCGTGGCGCGCCAGGTGGCGATACTCGCCGTGGATGGGGACGAAGAGCCCCGGCCGGGCGAGCGCGATGAGCCGCCGCTGCTCGGCCTCCTGGGCGTGGCCGGAGACGTGCAGCGGCCGGAGGCCCTCGTACGCCACCAGCGCGCCGCGCCGGCAGAGCTCGTTCACTACCTGTCCCACCGCCACCTCGTTGCCCGGGATGAAGCGCGACGACAGCACCACGAGGTCGCCCGGGGAGACGGCGAGGTCGGGGTGCTCGCCGCGCGCGAGGCGGGCGAGAGCGCTCCGCGGCTCGCCCTGCGTGCCCGTCGTGAGCACGCAGAGCTCCTTCGGCGGGAGGTCGCGCGCCTCGTCCGCCGCGACGGGCATCCACCCCGGGATCGCGAGGTAGCCGAGCGCCTGCGCGACGCGGACCGTCGACTCCATGGAGCGCCCGAGGAGGAGCAGCCGCCGCCCGAACGCGCGCGCCGCGTTCACCACCTGCTGGATGCGGTGCACGTTCGACGCGAAGCACGCGACGAGCACCCGCCCCGGCGCGCCCTCGAAGGCCTCGGCGAGCGCGCTCCCCACCTCCGACTCCGAGAGCGAGGTCCCCGGGCGCTCCGCGTTCGTCGAGTCGGAGAGGAGGAGCCGCACGCCGGCCCTCCCGAGCGCCTCGACGCGCGCGAGGTCCATGCCCGGGCCGGCGAGGGGCGTCGGATCGATCTTGAAGTCGCCGGAGTGGAGGATCGTCCCCTGCGGCGTCGCGAGCGCGAGCCCGCAGGCGTCCGGGATCGAGTGCGCCACCGAGAAGAACTCCGCGGCGATCGGCGAGGCGCCGCCGGCGGGCCGCACGTCGCCGGGCGCCACCTCGCGCAGGTCCGCGGCGACGCCGGCCTCCTCGAGGCGGGGCCGCACGATCGCCAGGGTGAAGCGCGTGCCGTACACCGGGACGGCGAGGTCGCGCAGGAGGAACGGGAGCGCGCCTACGTGGTCCTCGTGGCCGTGCGTGAGGAAGACCGCGCCGACCCGCTCCCGCCGCTCGCGCAGCCAGGCCAGGTCCGGCGCGATGACGTCCACGCCGACGGGCTCGTTCGGGAACATCACGCCGCAGTCGACGACCGCGATGCGGCCGTCGCACTCGACCGCGAGGCAGTTCATGCCGATCTCGCCGAGGCCTCCGAGCGGGACGAGGCGGACGGGCGGGGCCACGGCGGGAATGTACCCGCGCCCGGCGGGCGACGCAGCGGCGGCCCGGCGACGGGTCGCCGTGGTACCGTCGCCGCCCCGTGCCCGCCCTCGCCCTCGCCCTCGCGCTCGCGCTCGCCGGCGGAGCGCGGCCCGCGCCCACCGCCATCGAGCGGTCGCGCGCCGCGGCGGCGGCGCCCGCCGCTCGGTCGGCGCCGGACGACCGCATCGTCCGGCTCCGCTTCTCGTGGCCCGCGCCGCTCCGCGCCAAGGTCACGTACCGGAAGATCCGCGTCGGTCCCTCGGGGCGCACCGCGTTCAGCGCGCGGTGGGAGGAGCGCGTCTCGACGGACCAGGGCGGGCTCCGCATCGAGGCGCGCGGCACGTCCTGGCGCGGCGATCTCCCGTTCCCGCACGCGCTCGCGAAGGACGCCATCCGTGCGTCGGAGGCGGTGGTGCAGCGGATCACGCTCGGCGGGAGGTTCGGGGGGCTCGAAGGCGTCGACGCGATGCGCCCCGTGCTCTCGCGCGTCTTCGAGGAGGCGAAGGTCCCGCCGGACGCGGCCGAGCGCGCGATCGGCCTCGCGCTCGGGGCGATGCGCGCGGAGGCGGAGGAGGCCTGGAACCTGGCGGTGGGGTTCTGGGCCGGCGCGGACCTGGCGCTCGGCCAGGCGTACGCGCTCGTGTCCGAGGCGGACCTGCCGCTCCTCCCCGGCGTCCGCGCGGAGCAGGCCGTGGAGTTCGCGGTGCGCCGCCGCGTGCCGTGCGCGACCGGAGAGCGCGTCCTGCGCTGCGTGGAGGCCACCCTGCGCGCGACGCCGGACCGAGCCGCGGTCGAGCGCGCGGCGGACTCGCTGCTGGCGCGGCTCCTCCCGCCGGGCGAGGAGCCCGGGGACGGCGCCGCGAAGGAGCTCGCCGCGGAGGGCGAGCTCGTCCTCGTGACGGATCCCGAGACGCTGCTCCCGCGCCGCGTGGCGTGGACGAAGGCCGTGCGGCTCGGCGCCGCCGAGAAGGGCCCGCCGCGCGCGGAGCGCCTCGAGCAGAGCGAGTGGGAATACCGTTGGGTTCCCGAACCGCCGCGGCAGGCGCGCGCCGGACGGCTCGACCCAAGCGAGCGTTGAGCGCCGGACGAAGGTCGGTACCAGAGGAGGGAGGTCCTCCCGTGGCCGGACCCTCGCATCCCGATCTGCGGATCCTGTTCGGAATCTTCCTCGCCGTCGCGGCGCTGTTCACCGGCGCGAACGCGTACAGCCAGTACGCCCTGGAGCGGATCGACGCCGCCTCGGACGAGATCGCCTACAACTCGGCGCCGAGCATGGCGCACCTCGCGGCGCTCCGGTCGGCGGTGCGCCAGGTGCAGCTCCTCGTCGAGCGCAGCGCCCGGACGCCGGCCGTCGAGGACGACGCGGAGGCGGAGCAGGCCCTCGCGCAGGTGAACTCCGAGGCGCGCGCGTACCTCGGGCTGCCGAGGTTTCCCGGCGAGCAAGCGGTCTGGCACGAGGTCGAGCGGGCGCTCGACGAGTTCGACCGCGCAGTCCACCGGGAGGTGGCGCAGCGCACGTCGGGCGCCGCCGGGCTCGCCCAGGGCAGCCTCGACGAGGTGGCGCGCTCCGCGGACCGGCTGATGGACGCGGCGGCCGTGGACATCGAGTTCAACGCGAACAACGGGCGGGACCTCGCGCTCCGCATCAAGGCGGTGCGCAGCCGTGCCGCCTGGATCGGCTGGCTCCTGGACGGCCTCTGCTTCGCGTTCGCCATCGCCGCCGGCCGCATGGTCCTCCGCCAGGTGCGCCGGTACGGCGATCTCGTCGATCGGCACGCCACGCTCCAGGAGCAGCGCGCGAGCGAGCTCGAGAAGTTCGCCGGCCGCGCGGCGCACGACATCCTGAACCCCGTGGCGGCGACGCAGATGGCGCTGCAGCTCGCGGCGCAGCGCTCGCCGCCGGACGCGCCCGCGCGCGACCTCGTCGAACGCGCCCTGCGCAACGTGGCGCGCGTCCGCACCATCGTCGACGGGCTCCTGCAGTTCGCGCGGGCCGGCGCCCGGCCTTCGCCGGGCGCGCGGGCCCTCCTCGCCGCCGTCGTCGACGACGTCGCCGGCGGGGTCCGCCCCGCCGCCGAGCGCGCCGGCGTGGAGCTGCGCGTCGAGCCGCTCCCGCCGGCCGCCGTGGCGTGCAGCCCCGGCGTCCTCACGAGCCTCGTCTCGAACCTCGTCCACAACGCCATCAAGTACGCGGGGGTCCGCGCAGGCGCCTCGATCACGGTCCGCGCGCGCGACGCCCGCGACGCCGTGCGCGTCGAGGTGGAGGACACCGGGCCCGGGATCCCGCCGGACGCGCTCCAGGACATCTTCCTCCCGTACGTGCGCGGCCCCACCGGCGGGAGGGACGGCCTCGGCCTCGGGCTCGCGACGGTCCGCAGGCTCGCGGAGGCGCACGGCGGGCGCGCCGGCGTGCGGTCCGTGCTCGGCGAAGGCTCGACCTTCTGGTTCGAGCTGCCGAGGGCCGGGGCCGTGTCCCGCGCGGAGACGGTCCGGCCCGCCGGCGCGGAGCCCTCGCGCGCCGGGCCCGCGATGCACTGACGCGCGGGCGCGGGCGGCTCCGCCCGGCGCAGCGCCGTTTCGGTTATGTTCGCTCGCCCCGGCGATGACCGATCTGCTCTCGGACCTGAACGAAGCGCAGCGCGAGGCCGTCCTCCACGGCGCCGGGCCGCTGCTCGTCCTCGCCGGCGCCGGATCGGGGAAGACGCGCGTCATCGTCCACCGCATCGCGCGGCTCGTGCGCGAGGAGGGGGTCGTCCCGTGGCGCATCCTCGCCGTGACGTTCACGAACAAGGCGGCGGGCGAGATGCGGGAGCGGCTCGTCCGCCTGCTCGGGGTCGAGGCGAACGAGCTGTGGGTGCAGACGTTCCACGCGTTCGGAGCGCGCTTCCTGCGGCGCGAGGCCGCGCGGGCGGGGCTCTCGCCCTCGTTCCCCATCTACGACGGCGACGATCAGCTCCGCCTCGCGAAGGGGATCCTGGCGGAGCTCGGCGCCGACGAGGGCGAGCTGCTCACCGCGCGCCAGGCGCTCTCCGCCATCGACGAGTGGAAGGGGCTCGCGCTCCGGCCCGAGGAGCTCCGGCTCGCGGACCACGACGTGGAGGGCCAGCTCGCGCGCGAGGTGTACGCACGCTACCAGGCCGCCCTCGGGCGCGCAGGCGCCGCCGACTTCGGCGACCTCCTCATGCGCCCGGTGCGGCTCCTGGAGGAGGACGACCGCGTCCGCCAGCGCTGGCAAGGGCGGTTCGAGCACGTGCTCGTGGACGAGTTCCAGGACACGAACCCGGTGCAGTACCGGCTGCTGCGGCTCCTCGCCGGGTCGCGCGGGAACGCCTGTGTCGTCGGCGACGACGACCAGGCCATCTACGCCTGGCGCGGCGCGAGCGTCGAGAACATCCTCGGCTTCGACAAGGACTTCCCGGGCGCGCGCGTCGTGAAGCTCGAGCGGAACTACCGCTCGACGCGGAACGTCCTCGACGCCGCACACGCGGTCATCGCGCGCGCCACGCGCCGGCGGGAGAAGCGGCTCTGGACCGACGAGGGCCCCGGAGATCCGCTGGCGCTCCTCGTCGGCCAGGA
>DASSQM010000205.1:0-3399 GCA_035702465.1 Anaeromyxobacter sp.
CCGCCCACGAGCCGCTCCCGCGCCTCGAACAGCGCGGCGCAGAACCCCTCGAGGAAGCAGCGCGCGCAACGGGCACCGCGGCACTCCGGATCGACCCCCGTCTCGAGGTACGCGCCGAACCCCTCGGCGGTGCCGCGCACCTCGTCGAGGATCTTCGAGGGATCCTGGATCAGCTCCTCCGCGCCCTCGAGGAGCGGCGCGGGCCAGCGGTTCGTCCACAGGTGCACGTCGGGGAGGTGCCGCAGCGCGAGCGCCTCGAGCACGGGCGGCCGCTCCGCGGCGGGATCGAACCACAGCTCGTCCCGGTGCTCCTCGAACGCGCGGCCGAACGGGACGAGGTGGAGGAGATCGAACTCCCGCACGCCGAGCGCGAGGAACGCGCGCAGCATGTCCGGGAGGTGCCGGACGTTCGGCCGGCAGACCACCACGTCGATCGACACGACGCGCCCGAGGCGCTGGAGGTTCCGGATGCCGCGGACGGCCTGGGCGAACGCGCCGCGGACGCCCACGAGGCCGTCGTGCAGCTCCGGCGTGTGGCCGTGCAGGGAGACCGTCACCTCGTCCAGGCCCGCCGCCACGGCGCGCTCGGCGAAGCGGTCGTACGCGAACATGCGGCCGTTCGTGACGACCTGGATCCAGCGGTACCCCGCGGCGCGCCCGGCGGCGACGAGGTCCACGAACGCGGGGTGCACCGTCGGCTCGCCGCCGGAGAGCACGAGGCGCTCCGCGCCGCGCGCTCTCCCCGCCGCGATTTCCTCCCGTGCCTGGGCGGCGGGGACCGACGTGCCGTCGTGGCGGAGCGCGTCGTGGCAGAAGAGGCAGCGGTTGTTGCACAGGCGCGTGAGCCGCACCCACTGGCGCCGCTCCTGGGCGGCGCCCTCGCGGGCGACGACCGCGTCGAGCGCGCTCGCGGCGGGGGGCGCGGCCTCGGGGACGGTCAAGCGGGGTCCCCGGCGCGGGCCGCCGGCGCGGCGGTCACGGGGCGGAACTCCGACCATCCGTAGCGCTCCGGGTACTCGCGCCACGGCCCCTCGCACTCGGCGAAGTGCAGGCACGTGGGGCACTCGGGGCCCTTGAGCTTCCCCTCGGCGAGCCGGTACTGCGTGTAGTCGGCGATGGTGCTCTCCGCGTCGTAGATGGCGGTGCGCGGGATGAGCGTCTCGACCACGCAGCGCTCGTACCCGGGGATGACGCAGGGCGGGACCGCCTCCGTGTAGACGCGCCGGCCCGCGTCGAGCGCGAGGCGGAGCGCCGCGGCCAGGTACGGCGCCGCGAGCTCCATGCGCGGCACCACCGCCTGGAACTCCGCGCCGGCCGTGCCGACCGGGTGGACGAACGCGAGCTGGAGCTGATCGACGCCGAGCGAGACGAGCAGCCGGACGATCTCCGGCAGGTGCCGGTAGTTCGAGCGGGTGACGACCGTGTTCGTGAGGACGAGCTGCCCGAGCGCCTTGAGGTTCCGGATGCCGGCGACGGTCTGCGCGAACGCCCCGGGGGCCTCGGTGAGGTGGTCGTGCAGCTCCGGGCGGTGCCCGTGCAGCGCCGGGGAGAACTCCGTCGCGCCGCACTCGACGAGGCGCCGCGCGTAGCCGGCGTGCGCGAACATGCGCCCGTTCGTCTGGATCTGGATGGTCGTGTAGCCGAGCTCGCGCGCGTACGCCACGAGCTCGGGGAGATCGCGGCGCATGGTAGGCTCACCACCGGTGAAGACCACCGAGCGCACGCGGCGCCGCTCGGTGCGCAGGACGTCGCGCAGCTCCTCCGTCGGCCGCGGCGCGAAGCGGCTGCGCTTGTCGCCCTGCACGCAGAAGTGGCAGCGGTTGTTGCAGGCGAAGCCGACCTTGAGGTCGATCCGCTCGGTGGAGGCGGCCGCCTCCGGCGCGCCCACGGACACGTCGCTCACCCGATCGGTATCGCACACCGCTCGGCGGCGGATCAACGTGGGACGGCTGGAGATCCGCGGCCCGCGCGCGATAACGTGGGGGCGGAACCCACGGATGAAGGCGCTCGTCAAGGTCGGATACCGCTGCAACCAGCGCTGCGCGTTCTGCCACTGCCTCGATCTGCGGGACCGCGAGGCGACGCGCGCCGAGGTCGACGCGCTCATCGACCGCGCGGCCGCCCTGGGGCACGACATGCTGGTGCTCTCGGGCGGCGAGGCGACGCTCCGCCCCGAGCTCCTCGACTGGGCCGCGCGCGTCGCGGCGCGCGGGATGGACCTCGGCCTCGTCACGAACGCGTCCCTCCTCGACGGGACGACCGTCGATCGCCTGTCGCGACACCGCCTCCGCTACGTCCACCTCTCCCTACACGGCGGGACCGCCGAGACCCACGACGCGCTCGCCGGCGCGCCGAACTTCGAGCGCGTGCTGCGCGCGCTCCGCGCGCTCGCCGGGCGCGGCCTCGAGGTGTGGGTGAACTGCGTCGTCGTGCGGCCGAACCTGGACGCGCTCGAGGAGGTCGTGCGCGCCGTCGGTCCGTTCGACGACGTCGGGCTCAAGTTCTCCATGGTCGAGGCGCGGGGCGGCGCCGCGGAGGAGCTCGACGCGCTCGTCCCGCGCGTGAGCGACGTCGCTCCGCGCGTGCGCGCCGCCGTGGCGGCCGCGCTCGCCGCGTCCGGCGGGCGCCGCCGCGTCGCGCACGACGGCGTGCCCCTCTGCCTCCTGCCCGGGCTGGAGGGGCTCCGCGGCGACCTGCGCGCCCACGGCTTCGCGCGCATGGCGGAGGTCGGGGAGCCCGATCTCTTCCCCGTCGACGACGAGAACGCAGTGCACCCGCCGCGCTGCCGGGGGTGCGCGCTGCGCGGCCGCTGCCCAGGCCTCTACCGCGGCTACCACGCGCGCCACGGCGACGCGGAGCTGTCGCCGGTCGTGCGCGGGCCGCGGTCGAACTCCTTCAACTACGTCTACGAGGGCAGGGTCGTCGGGACGGGCGCGGGCGGCTGCCCGGTCGAGGCGCTCGGCGTCGGGGCGTTCGACCGCGGGCGGCACCTGTTCGTCCGCAACGGGGAGCGCGTGGCGCGCTTCCACGCGGCGAGCCGCGACTTCACGGACCGCGACGTCCTCGAGACGAAGCTCGCGCTCGGCCAGGTGTACCTGGACGCGTCCGGGCGCGACGCTCCGGACGACTTCGCCTCGCAGCTCGTGAAGCTCGCCGAGGCCGAGCGGTGCGCGGCCTGCGAGAAGGCCCCGCGCTGCACGCGCCTCTTCGAGCCCGTGCGCGAGAACGTCTTCCTGCGGGACGACGCGCGCGTCCTCGACCTCCTGCGCTCGCTCGAGGGCGACGTCCTCGACGTCGGCTGCGGCGAGGGCCGCTACGGCGACGCCCTCGCCGACGGCGCCGCGGCCGGGCGGCTCCGCTACACCGGGGTCGAGCCCGATCCCGCGCGGGCGGCGGCGC
>DASSQM010000206.1:0-4461 GCA_035702465.1 Anaeromyxobacter sp.
CGTGCGGCGCGCTCACCCAGGCGCTCGGGATCCACGCGATCTTCGGCGCCTTCACGGCCGGGATCATCGTCGGGCAGCTCCCACGCATCAAGGAGGGCACGCTGCAAGCCATCGACAGCATGGTGATCGGGGTCTTCGCGCCCGTGTTCTTCGCCTACTCGGGCCTCAAGGTCGAGGCGCTCGCGCTGCCGGGCTGGCCGGTGACGCTGCTGGTCCTCGGGGGCGCCATCCTGGGCAAGGTGGTGGGTGCGGGCGTGGGCGCCCGCCTCGGGGGCATGGGCCTGCGCGAGGCGCTCGCGGTCGGGATCGGGCTCTCCGCGCGCGGCTCGACCGAGCTCGTGGTCGCGCGCATCGGCATGGACCTCGGCGTACTCGCCGCGCCCATGTACGCCCTCATCATCCTCATCCCCATCGTCACGAGCCTCGCCACCCCGCCGCTCCTGCGGCTCGCGCTGCGCGGCGTCCCGGTCGGCGACGAGGAGGCGAAGCGGCTCGCGAAGGAATCCTCGGAACGGCGCTCCATCATCCCCCGCCGCGGCACGAAGATCCTGGTGCCCACGTCCGGCGAGCCGCACGCCATCCAGGCGCTCCGGCTCGCCGCCCCGCTGGCGCGCCTCCCCGGCGCCACGCTCGTCGGGCTCTCGGTCGAGCTCGCGGACCGGCGCGGCCGCCGCCGCATGCGCGACGGCGGGCGGCAGGACGAGGTGACGGCGCGGTCCGAGGACGTCGCCCGCGAGTTCGAGCTTCCGGACTTCCACGCCACGGTGGTGAAGGCGCGCTCGGTCGACGAGGCGGTCACCGCCGAGATGGCCCGCGACTACGACGTGGTGTTCCTCGGGCTCTCCCGGGCGGGCGCGCTCTCCCACCGCGTGCTGCGCGCGCTCCTCGCGTCCGGCCACTCGGACGTGGTCGTCGTGCGCGCCGGCCCCACGGGTGACCGCTTCCGCCGGATCGTCCTGCCCGTGACGGGCACGCCGCCGTCCCGCGCCGCGGCGGAGCTCGCGTTCCTCTACGCGCGCGAGACCGGCGCCCACATCCACATCCTCCACGTGATCGAGCCGGTCTCGCTGCTCGACCGGCAGCGGGGCGCGGAGCTCCGCCGCGTCGGCGACCGGATGGTCGACGAGCTCGTGGAGCGCGGGCGCCGCGAGGGCGTCTACGCGTCGAGCCGCATCGCCTCGTCGCCGTTCCCGGCGCGCATGATCCTGGACGAGGCGGTGGACCAGCGCGCCGATCTCATCCTGCTCGGCGCGACGCCACGCTACGTCGAGCAGCGCGCGTTCTTCGGGCCGACGACGGACCTCGTGCTCTCCCACGCGCCGTGCGCGGTGGCCATCTACGTGGGCGGAGTCCGGCCCGAGGCGCTGCGCGCGACGACGCCGGAGCCGCCCGCCGAGCGAGAGGCGGCGGTCGGCGAGGAGCGGCGGGAGGACGGCGAGCGGCGGGACGAGGGCGGGGCGGCGCTGCACTGAAGCCCGCGGCGCCTCACGGGCCGCGGCCGCCCGCCCTCGCCTCGAGCTCCTTGACCCGCTTGGCGAGCTCCTTCTCGCGCAGGAAGCGCTTCGTCACGTCGCGGATGGTCGCGACGGGCCCGAGGATGCGCCCATCGCCCTCGCGGAGGAGCTGGATGGTGAACTCGATCGAGATCGTGCGCCCGTCCTTCGTGACGGCGGGCACCGCGAGGAGGTCGCCCTTCCCGTAGCGGCTCTCTCCCGTCTTCATCACCTTGTCGTATCCCTCCCAGTGACGCCCGCGCAGGCGCTCCGGGATGATGAGGTCCATCGACTTCCCGACGGCCTCCGCGGCGGTGAAGCCGAAGATGGCCTCCGCGCCCGCGTTCCAGAGGCGGATGACGCCCTCCGCGTCCCCGAGGATGATCGCGTCGGGGCTGCCATCGACCATCTGCCGGTAGAGCTTGTCGTCCACGCGTTCCTCCTGTTCAGGCTGCGCCTGGGGCGTCCGCGCCGCTCCTCCGGAAGAACGTCCGGACGAGCGCGTCGCCCTCGACCACGCTGTGCGCGTCGAAGCCCTTGCCGCGCGCGAGGTCCACGAGCGGCGCGGGCACGAACGGGGTGACGAGCTGGTACACGCCGGTGGCCGGCAGCGCCGCGAGGTCCGCGAGGACCGCCGGCATCGGGTGCTCGCCGGCGTCGATGGCCGCGCGGGCGTCGCGCGTCGCGGTCGCGCTCGCCTCGGCCGCCCACGCCGGGCGGTCGCCCGCGGGTGCCCCCTCGCCGTCCGCCCACGCGACGCTCGGCATCCCCGCGCCGGCGCGGAGCCTCTCGAGCAGCGCACCGAGCGGGACGCCGCTCACCTTCGCGACCTGCCGGAGCGTCGCCACCTTCGCGATGGTCCTCCGCAGGACCGGATTCTTCAAGGCCTTGAAGTGCGGCGAGACGTCGAGGAGGACGTCCTCGAGCGCGGGCCAGCGATCGAGCAGGTCCCCGATCCGCGAGTCCGGCGTGATCGCCGCGGCGGAGCACTCAGGCATCGGCGCCCTCCTCGCCCCAGGAGAGGAGCCGCCGTTCCCCCGTGAGCGCGCGCTTCGCGGTGAGGTCCTGGGTCACCTCGAGGCAGCCCAGGTACTTGCCCTCGGCGTCGCGCAGCGCGACGTACTCGATGTGCACGAACCGACCTCGGAGCTGGATCCAGAAGGCGGCGCGGTCGCGCCGCCCGGAGCGGAAGCCGTCGAGGATCTTCTCCACCGTGCCGACGCTGGACGGCGGGTGGCAGTGCTGGACCTTGCGGCCGAGCACCGCGCGGCTCCGCGAGAACACCCGCTCGGCGCCGTGCGTGAAGTAGCGGACGCGGTCCTCGGCGTCGACGAACGTCGCGTCGAGCGGCAGCGCGTTCAGGATCGCCTCGAGCTCCCTCGTGGAGAGCGCCCCCGTCGGGAACCGGACGCGCTCGCCTTCCGCGCGGGCCTCCGCCTGCGCGGCGGGGACGGACTCGGGCCGCCACCCCTCCCCCGGCTCGACGAGGCAGAACCCGAGGTCCGAGCTCTGCGACGCGATCTCCCACCACTCGAGGTCGCCCAGCGTGTCGAGCGCCATCGGCAGGAGGATGTCCTCCTCGCGCCGGATCATGTCGTGGATGGCCTGCGCGGCGGGGGCGACGGCGAGCGCGACCACGGCGCGCGCCTCGCCCGCGGTCGCAGGCGCCGCTCCCACGCCGTCGAGCGCGGCGCGCAAGAGCGCCCGCGTCTCGTCGTGCTTCGACCACATCACCTTCGGCGGCGCAGTGATCCCGTGCTTCTCCAGGAACGGGAAGAGGAGGTGCTCCTTGCGGAGGTAGTGCTTCTCGACGTCGGTGAGCGCGTTCAGCCGCACGCGGAAGCGGACGAGGACGTCGTCGGGCGGCGCGAACTCGGGCAGCGCGTCGAGCTCGCCGGCGAGGTCGCGGAGCGCCGTCAGCTCCGCCGAGAGCGCGGCGTTCTCGCGCCGGAACGTGTCGACCGGGTGCCCGGGAGGCGCGGCGGGCGACCCGGACAGATCGATGGCGCCCTCGAGCGCCGCGCCGTGGAGGTGGCAGAGCCGCGTGACCTCCTCCGGCGGCATGCCGTCCTCGATCAGCTCCTGCTCGACCTCGACCACCATGCCGTACGGGACCTGGCCGAGGATGCGCACGAGCTGCTTCTGGACCTGCGCCGGCGCTGCGCCGATGTGCAGCTGCAGGATGAGGTGCTTCAGGAGGTCCTTGCGCCCGGTGGCGCCGTTCTCGATGAGCTCGCTCACGTTCAGTCCCGCACCAGCGAGAGGAGCATCTTGAACCGCTCGAGCGCGCGGACCGCGTGGGGGACGCCGGCGGGCATGCGCACGGTCTCGCCGGCGCTCGCCAAGACGGCCTTGCCGCCGATGACGAGCTCGACCGCGCCGTCGAGCACCTGCACGAACGCGTCGAACGGCGCGGTGTGCTCGGAGAGCTCCTGGCCGGCGTCGAACGCGAACAGCGTGATCGTGCCGCCGCGCGCCTTCGCGATGGTCCGGCTCACCACGGCGCCCGGGACGTAGTCGAGCTCCCTGCCGAGGAGGACCGGCTCGGCGGGCGGCAGCTCGCTCCGGAGGACGTTCATGCGCGGTCGCTCCCTCGCGCCATGGATGTGCGGGCTCTCGGTCGGAATCGCGTTCATGCGCAGCTCGGATTGCGAATGCCCTGCCACGGCGCACGGGGAAGGAAATTCGCGCGCTTGGCCGGTTCCGACGAACCGCGCGCGGTGAACCTCGGACCGGCCCCTCGGTGCGCAACCGGATTTCGGTGCGCGGTTTGCGCGGGCGGCGAGCGGCGAGCGAGCGAGACGGCGCGCCGCGGAGGGAGCGATCACCGCCAGCACCCGGGATCCCCGTGGGTTCCGGGTCCGCCGGCCGGGCTCGCATCGGGCTGGCATGGTCCTCGTAACGAGCGGCGCGCATGAGCCTCCGCCTCGCCTGCGCCGCGCTGGCGCTCGCCACCCTGCTCCGCGCC
>DASSQM010000207.1:0-2516 GCA_035702465.1 Anaeromyxobacter sp.
GGGCGGGTGGCGGAGATCGTGGCGCTCGCGTTCGGCCTCGCCGCGTCGTCGTTCTTCCCGGTGATCACCATCGGCATCTTCTGGAAGCGTGCGACGAAGGAGGGCGCCATCGCCGCGATGGCCGCGGGCGTCCTGTTCACGGGCGGCTACATGCTGTTCTACAAGGCCCTGCGCCCCGACCTCGACGCGGCCGGCCGCTGGGCGCTCGGGATCTCGCCCGAGGGCATCGGCGCGGTGGGCGTGCTCGTCGCGGCGGCTGCGCTCGTCGGCGTCTCGCTCGCGACCGCGGCGCCGCCGAAGGCGGTGCAGGACCTCGTCGCGTCGCTGCGGTATCCGCGCGAGGCCGACGGCGCCGTCCCGCGCCGGGCGGCGCGGTAGCGGAGTCGCTCCGTGGACGCGGTCGACCCCGTCGCGTACGTCCGGGCGACGCCGCCCTTCGCCGCGCTCCCCGAGGCGCTCTTCGAGGTCGCGGCGCGCGCGCTCGAGATCGGCTTCTACCCGGCGGGCACCTGGCTCGTGAGGGCGGGCGGCGCGCCCCTCGAGCACCTGTACGTGATCCGCAAGGGGACGGTGCGCCTCGAGCGCGGTGGCCAGACGGTCCAGGTGCTCGAGGACGGCGAGACGTTCGGCTACACGTCGCTCCTCACGCGCCAGGCGACCCTCGACGTCGTGGTGGAGGAGGACCTCCTCGCGTACCTCCTGCCCGACGCGGAGTTCCAGCGCCTGCGCGCCGACGCCGCGTTCGGCGGCCACTTCGCGGTGCGCCTCGCGGACCGCCTCGGCAAGGCGCTCGCGCACGCACCGGTCGTGGCGTTCCAGCCGGACGTCTCGCAGGAGGCCGGCCGGCTCGCGCGGCGGCAGCCGGTGTGGGTCGACGCGGACGCCACCGTGGCGCAGGCAGCGCGCCTCATGCGCGAGGAGCGCATCTCGTCCGTGCTCGTCCGCGGCGAGCCGCCCGGCATCGTCACCGACCGGGACCTCACGGGCCGGGTGCTCGCCGAGGGGCTCGGGCCGGCCACGCCGGTGTCGCGGATCCTCACCGCGCCCCTCAAGACGCTCCCCGCCGAGGCGCCGACGTACGAGGCGTGGGCCGCCATCCTCGACGCCGGCGTGCACCACCTGCCGCTCGTGCGCGGCGCCAGGATCGTCGGCGTCCTCACCGCGACCGACCTCCTCAAGTCGTCGGCGCACGGGCCCGTCGCGGTGCTCCGGCGCGTGGAGCGGCTCGCCGGGCGGGAGAGCCTCCCCGGCTACGCCGCGAAGGTCGCCGAGATGTCGGCGGCGCTCCTCGGCGGCGGCCTCGACGCGCCCGCCATCGGGGCGCTCGTCGCCCGGCTCGGCGACGCGCTCGTGGCGCGGCTCCTCGCCTGGGCCGAGGCGGAGCTGGGCCCTCCGCCGGCGCCGTACGCGTGGCTCGCGTTCGGCTCGGAGGGCAGGGCGGAGCAGGCGCTCGTCACGGACCAGGACAACGGCCTCGTGCACGGGGGCGAGGAGGGCACCGACGACGGCTACTGGCGCCCGTTCGCGGAGCGGGTGAACGCGGACCTCGAGGCGGCCGGCTACCCGCCGTGCCCGCACGGCCACATGGCGCGGTCGCAGGAGCGAGGCTCGCTCCGCGAGTGGAAGCGCCGCTTCGACGCCTGCATCGACGAGCGCAGGCCGCTCCCCGCCATGCTGCTCTTCGACTTCCGGAAGGTCGCGGGCGCGCTCTCCGTCGAGCCGCTCGAGGCGGCGATGGGCCGCGCCGCGCGGAACGCGCCGTTCCTGCGCTTCCTCGCGCGCGCCGCGGTGGAGCAGAAGCCGCCGGCGTCGCTGCGGCTGCGCGCGGACGAGAAGGTGGACCTCAAGGCGGGCGGCATCCTGCCGGTGGTCCACCTCGCCCGCTGCTACGGCGTCGAGGTCGGGACGCCCGCGCGCGCCACGCTCGATCGCCTGAAGGCGGCGCGCGAGGCGGGGCTCCTCTCCGCCGAGACGCACGACGCGGTGGCGCAGGCGTACCGGCTCCTGCTCGGCCTGTCGCTCCGCCACCAGCTCCGGCGGATCTCGGAGGGCGCCGCGCCGTCTCCCGTGGTCGGCGTCGCGGACCTCGGCGCGCTCGAGCGGACGCGGCTCAAGGAGGCGCTCCGCGTCGTGCGGCGCTGGCAGGAGAAGGCGGCCTACCATTACAGGACGGACTTCTTCTGACCCATGGCGGCCACCGACCCCACCGCGTACCTCCGCGCCACGGCGCCGTTCGGCGGGCTGCCGGCGCCGCTCTTCGAGGCCGCGGCGCGCGCGGTGGACGTCTCGTTCCACCCCGCCGGCACCTGGCTGGCGCGCGCGGGCGGGAAGCCCTTCGAGCACCTCCACGTCATCCGCAAGGGCGTGGTGCGGCTCGAGCGCGACGGCCAGACGATCCAGGTGCTCGAGGAGGGCGAGGTGTTCGGCTACACCTCGCTCCTCGCCGGGAAGGCGACCATCGACGTCCTCGTCGAGGAGGACCTCGTCTCCTACCGCATCCCGGCGGCGGTGTTCCG
>DASSQM010000208.1:0-9161 GCA_035702465.1 Anaeromyxobacter sp.
CGACGGCCGGGACGCCGAGCGACTCGAGCGTCCGGCGCAGCTCGCCGCGGAGCTCCGCGCGCGCGGGGGCGTCGAGCGCCGACAGCGGCTCGTCGAGGAGCAGCAGGCGCGGGCTGGGCGCGAGCGCGCGCGCGAGCGCGACGCGCTGGCGCTGTCCGCCCGAGAGCTCCGACGGACGCCGGTCGAGGAGCGGCTCGATCCCGAGGCGCGCCGCGAGCTCGCGCACGCGGGCGTCGCGCGCGGCGCGCCCCAGCCGCCGCACGCCGTACCCGACGTTCGCCGCGACGCGCAGGTGCGGGAACAGCGCGTACTCCTGGAAGAGGAGCCCCACCGCGCGCCGCTGCGGCGGGACGAAGGCGCGCGCGGCAGCGTCGAACCAGGTCTCGGCGCCGAAGCGGATGCGTCCCTCGTCCGGCCGATCGAGGCCGGCGAGGGCGCGCAGCACGGTGCTCTTGCCGGAGCCGGACGGCCCGAAGAGCACCGTGACGAGCTCGCCGTCGAGCGGCAGCTCGGCGCGCGCGCGGATGGTGGCGCCGCGCGGGAACCTGCGCACGAGGTCGAAGGTCAGCGCGTCCACCGGAACGGCCTCCGCTGCAGCGCGTACACGAGCACGAGCACCGCGAACGAGACGGCGAGGAGCAGCGCCGAGGTGCGGTTCGCGGCGCCGTACTCGAGCGCCTGGACGTGATCGAAGATCGCGATGGAGAGCGTCCGCGTCTCCCCCGCGATGTTCCCGCCCACCATGAGCACGACGCCGAACTCGCCCAGCGTGTGCGCGAACGTGAGCACCGCGCCGGCGAGGATGCCGTTCCACGAGAGCGGGAGCGTCACGCGGAAGAACGTCTCGAGCGGCGACACGCCGAGGCTGTGCGACGCCTCCACGAGGCGCGCGTCCACCGACGCGAGCGCCGCCGCGAACGGCTGCACCGCGAAGGGCAGCGAGTAGAGCGCGGAGGCGACGAAGAGGCCGCCGAACGAGAACGGGAAGCGCTGTCCGAACACCGCCTCCCAGGCGCGCCCGAGCGGGCTGTTCGGGCCGAGCCCGAAGAGCAGGTAGAAGCCGAGCACGGTGGGCGGGAGCACGAGCGGGAGCGCCACCACGGCCTCGACGAGGAACTTCCAGCGCCACCGCGAGGTCGCGAGCCAGTGCGCGACGGGGAGCCCCACGACGAGCAGGGCGACCGTGGTGAGCGTCGCGAGCACGAAGCTCAGCCGGAGGGCGGCCGCGTCCATCAGGGCGGCCCGTACCCGTAGCGCGAGAGGACGGCCTGGCCCCTCGGCCCCGCGAGGAAGCGGACGAACGCGCGGGCGAGCTCGGGCTCGCGCGCGCCGGCGAGCACGAGCGCCGCCTGCGGCTGGGGCGGTGCGGCGCCCGGCGGGAGCCGGAGGACCTTCCCGCCGCGCAGCGCGGGCGCGAACGTGAGCGACCAGGGGATCATCGCGGCGTCCGCCGCGCCGCTCTGCGCGAACTGCGCCGCCTGGCCCACGTTCTCGCCGAGGACGAGCCGGTCCTTCACGGACGCGTACACGCCCGCGGCCCGGAGCGCCGCCTCCGCCGCGCGCCCGTACGGCGCGAGCGCCGGGTTCGCGATGGCGAGCTTGCGGAGCGCCGGATCCGCGAGCGCGGCGAGCCCGCGCCCCTCGAGGTCGAGGCGCGTGTCCGCAGGCGCCCAGACGACGAGCGCGCCCGTGGCATAGATGGCGAGGTCCTCCCGCCGCCCGAGCCCCGCCTCGACGAGCTTCTGCGGGTACTCCGCGTCGGCCGAGAGGAGCACGTCGAACGGCGCGCCGTTCCGGATCTGCGCGGCGAAGTTGCCCGAGGAGCCGAGCGTCATCCGCACCTCGGCGGCGGGCCGCTCGGCCTCGAACCCCGCCTTGAGCTCGGGGAGCACCGGCTCGAGGTTCGCCGCGGCGGCGACGGAGAGCGTGCGCGCTCCGGCCGCCAGGGCGGGGTGCGCCGCGGCCGCGAGGATCGCCGCGCAGGCCGCGGCGAGGCCCAGGCGGCGGGGTGGTGGGCGCCCCCGCTGGGTAGCAATAGGGAGCAACTTGCTACGTGCTTACCGCGCCACCCCGTCCATTACCAGTGGAAGAACCCCGGATCCTCTTCCGGCGGCGGCTTCTCCTGCTTCGCCTTCGCCGCCTTCTTCGCGGCCTTCGCCTCCTTGCGCGAGGGCGCGGCGAGGACGGGCGGCGGCTCCGGCTCCTCGGGCTCCGGGTCCTCGAGCGTCGGCTCGGGCTCCGCGAGCGGCCCCATCGCCGCGACGAGGCGCTCGAGCTTCGGCACCGCCACGGAGGTGGAGATGTTGAGGAGCTGCAGGTTCGTCTGCGCGGCGCAGACGAGCACGAGGTGCGCGCCGGCCATGGGCCGCACCACGATGCGCGCGTCCGCGAAGCGCATGTCGAGCATGCCGACCTTGCCGGTGACCGTCTCGAGCCCCGCGGCGCCGTCGACGAGCACGCGCGCGGCGTTCGCGAGCAGCGTGTCGTCGAAGAGCGGCGGGAAGGTCTTCGACAGGAGCCCCCCGTCGGCGTCGTAGACCATGCCGCCCACGACGCCGGGGACCGTGACGAGCTGGTTCAGGACGCTCTGCATTCCGGCTCCGGGAAGGAGGAGCTACCGGCCGCCCGACAGCACCTTGCGGATCTCGGCCTCGACGGGGCCCGGCGCGACCTCGCCGTTCACGATCACCGACAGGAAATGGCTCTTCGTCGCGAACAGGAGGAGGTGCTTCGTCGCGCCGTGCACGGCCGCGGAGAGGATCGCGCCGGCCTGGAAGATGGTGCCGAGCTGGTTGCCGATCATCGAGAGGAAGATGGCCTGGCCGCCGAGCACCTCGGCCTCGTAGCTGTCGTCGCCGACCTGCCCGCCGTCCTTCCCGTGCAGCGCCGCGTAGTGCACGCCGGGGATGCGGCGGAGCCGCTCGAGCACCTCGCTCGCGCGCATCGGCTGGCGCGACGACGACGCCGCCGGTGGCGGGGTGGGGGCAGGCGTCATCGGGATCGCCGGCGGCGTCATGCCTGCGCGCCGCTCGTCGAGCACGCGATGCGCGTCGAGGAGGAGGTGCTGCGCGGTCTTCTGGATGGTGCTCCGCGTGGTCGTGACGTTGGGCTGGAGCCGAAACCGCCCGGGCGGCCAGTCGAGGATCTCGCAGAACGCTTCCTCTCCGGTGCGCCCGCCCTGCTCCGCGTGGATGATCTCGCCGTCGCGGAAGAAGAGGAGCCCGCTGCCCGCGGTGGTGTCCACGGCGATGCAGCCGGAGAAGCGGTTGTGGTGGTTGATCTGGATGACGTCCGCGAGGCCGAGGCCCACGATCTCGCCGCCGCCCGCGTCGGGCGCCCGCTTCGCGGAATCGTTCGGTGATGCCGCCATGACCGCTCCTTCGTTCCCCGGCGCGACGGATTGGCGCACCCCGCGAACCCGAGGGCACGAATCGCCTGTCATGAGAGCACGACGGCGATGGCGAATCAAACGTCAACCTACCGTCATCCGTCGGTGATTCCGGCGATCGTGGCGGGATCGCTCGACCCGGTGAGCCTTCGTCTCGGCCGCGCCCACATTCACCGTGAGAGGATCACCGCGGCGCCCCGCCGGCCTCCGCGCCCGCGCACGAGACCCGCATCCGAACCGAACGTCCGGGAAACCGGGCACATGGCGCGCGACGTCCTGCCGCATGGACAGGGCGCGCGGCGCGAGGCCGGGCGCTCGACGCGGACCCCGTCCGCCGAGCGCCGGCCGTGCGATGAGACGGATTGCGCCCGCTACTTCACGAAGACGACGCCGCCGACGTGGCCCATCGCGCAGGCGTACTTGATCTCGCCGGACTTGCTCGGCGTGAACTCGACCGCGACGGGCTTGTTGAGCGGCAGCGGCGTGTTCACGCCCTGGTCCGCCATCACGATCTCGGTCGCGCAGGTCGCGTCGGTCTTGCGCGTCACGACGAGGCGGACCTTCTCGCCCTTGCTCACCTTCACCTTCGACGGCTCGAACCCGTCCGCGGTGACCGCCATCTCGATGGTGCGGACGCCGTCCTTCAGGGTGCCCTCGGCGATGGGGGAGCTCTTGCCGCCGGCGCGCGCGGTGCCGGCGGCGGCGACCGCGAGGGCGGCGGCGAGGGGGAGGAGGAGGTGCTTGGCGATCATCGGTCCGATCTCCGGGTGGCGCCGCGGCATGCGGCGCGTCTCCGCCCGATCGGTAGCACGACCCGTGCCGCGCCGTCTCCCCGCCAGACCCCGCGAATCACGCGAGCCCGGGCCGTCCCGGCGGCGCCGGCGGCAGCCACACTGTGACGGGGGCGGTCACGGCCGGCCGCCGCGGCGGCGCTCGTCAGCGGCGCCGGCGCCGCCGCGCCGCCGCGGACTTCGCCTGCCGCGACAGCGCGCGGTGCGACGCGGAGCTCCGCGGCTCGCGCTTCAGCGCGCGCTCGACGGCCTTGCCGCGCTTCGCCGAGCGGGATCGGGGCTTCCGCTCCCCCTGCCCCACCTCGTAGGCCGCCTGCGCCGACCGGCGCGTCTGCTCCTTCACCTGGCCCTTTCGCGGCGGCGTGAGCGGCACGCCCGCGCGCCGCGCCTTCGAGAGCCCGATGGCGATGGCCTGCTTCGCCGAGCGCGCGCCGTGCTCGCCGCGGCGCACGTGCTCGATCTCCTCGCGCACGAACTCGCCGGCGGCGGTCGTCGGCGCCTTCCCGCTGCGGAGATCCTCCTTCGCGCGCTTCATGGTGGTCTTCGAGGGCATGGCTCCTCCCGAGTCCGGGCCTTCCTTCGTTGGAAGATGCGGCCGCCCGGCCGCGCGCGCGAGGCCGCCGCGACGTCGGCGCTACGTCTCGACGCCCATCTGGAACGCGGCCTGCTCCTGCCAGCCGCGGACGGCGCGGAACGCGTCCTTGAGCCGGCTGCGCTCCATCTCGCCGAGCGCCGCGAGCGTCACCTTGCTCGTGACGGCCGCCCCCTCGGCCGCCATCCTGAGCTGCTGGCGCAGGCGCAGCCCGAGGAGGAAGCGGAACGTCTCGGAGATCGTCGCCGCCGCGTCGGCCTCGAGCAGGCCCGCGCGCACGGCGCGCTCGAGCCGCGCGATGGTGCCGCGCGCCGGCGTGCCCGCCTCGAGCGCGTAGCGGCGCGCCAGCGCGACGATCGGCGCGAGCCCGTGCGCCTTGAGGTCGACGATCGACGACTCTCCCTTGAGGCGCAGGAGCAGCAGCGGGGGCGGATGGAGCTCGAGCGCGTGCGCGGCGAGGAGGCGCAGGAAGGCGGGGCGCTCCGCCGCCCGGTCGAGGGCGGCCTGGAGCGGCGCGAGGTCGAGCGCGCCCCCCACGCGCCGGAAGTCGAAGAAGATCGCCGCGACGAGGAGCGCCTGCGGCGACGGCACGTCGATCCACCCGTCGAAGCGCTGCCGCCAGTCGGAGAGCGGGCCGTGCCACGCGCGCGCCATGTAGCCGCCAGGGCACGGGGGGAACCCCGCCGCCTCGAGATCCTCGTTCACCCGTTCCGCGAGCGCGCGGTACCAGTCGGCGCGCGCGGCGCCCTCGTCGGCGAAGACGAGCGCGTTGTCCTGATCCGTGAGGAGCGTCTGCTCCATGCGCCCCTCGGAGCCGAACGCGATCCACGCGTACGGCGCGGGCGGCGGGCCGAGGTCCTCTTCCGCCCAGCGCAGGATCGGGCCGAGCAGGGCGTCGTTGAGCCGGGCCACGAGCCCGGCGATCACCGTCGCGTCGAGCCCGCCCGCGAGGAGCGACGACGCCATCTCGGTGACCCGCGCCGCGTAGCCGGGCAGGCTCCGCCGCGAGGCGAGCCGCTCGATGCCGCGGAGCACGGCCACGGGCCCCTGCGAGGTGGAGCGGAGCACGTCCGTCGACGTGAGGACCCCGACGATCTCGCCGTCGCGCGCGATGGGCAGGTGGTGGAGCCCCGCCTCGAGGAGGAGCGACCACGCGTCGTAGAGCGGCATCTCCGCGGGCGCGGTGCGGAGCGGCCGGCTCATCACCTGCGCGACCGGCACCGTCGGGCCGAGGCCCGCGCCGAGGACGCGCGTCCGCAGGTCGCGGTCGGTGAGGATGCCGGGCGGATCCGCGCGCACGAGCACCGACGAGATCCGCTGCTCGCCCATGACGCGCGCCGCCTCGCCGACGGTGGCGCCCTCCGCGACCCACACCGGGGGCCGGCGCAGGAGCCTCTCCACGGGCACCCCGAGGTCCGGCTGGAACACGCTCGGCGGGGCGTCCGCGAGGCTCGCCTTGAGGCGCTCGGAGAGGCCCACGGCGAAGTGAGCCGCGAACGGGCCGTGGGACAGCAATCGCTCGAACACCGCCGCGGGGAGCCGGTACGCGAGGACGTCCTCCTCCGCGACGACGTCGAGCGTGGCCTCGTGCGCGAGGAGCGACGTGTACCCGAAGATCTCCCCCTCCTCGAGGACCTGGAGGTTTCGCCCGTGGCGGTCGATCCGGACCGCGCCCTTCCGGATCACGTACAGGTGCTGGAGCGGCGTCCCGCCGGCCTGCGCGATCCGGGTCCCACCGGGGAGAAAGGCGACCTCCAGGCTGCCCGCCACCTCGTCGAAGAGCGGCTGCGGCAGCGCCCGGAACGGCTGGATCGACCGCACGTAGGCGACGGGGTCCACCGCCCCCATGCTAGGCCCGTCCTGCGGCGAATTGCCTGCGCCCCGCGTTTACGCGGAGTGCAACCGATACGATTCCCCAATGACGGCGAACCATTGCGCTCGCTCCCCTCGGGTGGTGTAGAGTGCCGTGCAACACCTGCGCGCACCCCCTGCGTTGAACCTCTTCCATACCCTGTGATAATTGTCGCAGGTCCTACATCCGCCGCCGCTGTGCTTTCGACCTCTCGTCGGAGGAATAGAAGCCATGGCCTCTCCTCGCTGGACGACAGCGCGCACCGCGGCGGCGGGACGCACTCCCCGCAAGAGAAGACCGTCGCCTTTCCGTCGTCGCTCCGCGCCGTAGCAATCGACCCTTGAGCAGCAGCAGTCCCCTCGGCGAAGAACCGGAGGTTTGACAATGGCTCTGGCAGTCAAATCCGAGCAGGTCGAGTCAAAGGCACCGATCTCGAGCGAAGAGAAGCTCGTCATCGTCGCCTCATCCGTGGGAACCGTCTTCGAGTGGTACGACTTCTACCTGTACGCCACCCTCGCGCCGTTCTTCGCGGCGCTGTTCTTCCCGAAGGGCAACGCCACCGCGGCACTCCTGTCCGCGTTCGCCGCCTACGCGGCCGGGTTCCTCGTCCGGCCGTTCGGCGCCCTCGTGTTCGGGCGCATCGGCGACCTCATCGGCCGCAAGTACACCTTCCTCATCACCATCATGGTGATGGGCATCTCGACCTTCCTCGTCGGCCTCCTGCCGAAGTTCACCACCATCGGCTGGCTCGCGCCGATCATCCTCGTGTCCCTCCGCCTCCTGCAGGGCCTCGCGCTCGGCGGCGAGTACGGCGGCGCGGCGACGTACGTCGCCGAGCACTCCGGCCACGATCGCCGCGGCTACAACACGAGCTGGATCCAGACGACGGCGACGGTCGGCTTCTTCCTCGCGCTCCTCATCATCGGCGGGTGCCGCCAGTTCATCCCGGCCGACAAGTTCGCGGACTGGGGCTGGAGAATCCCGTTCTGGGTCTCCCTCATCCTCCTCGGCTTCTCGGTCTACATCCGGCTGAAGCTGCACGAGTCGCCGGTGTTCCAGAAGATCAAGTCGGAGGGGAAGACCTCGAAGGCGCCGCTCACCGACAGCTTCCTGCGTTACCCGAACAACAAGTACGTGCTGCTCGCGCTCGTCGGCGCGACGGCGGGCCAGGGCGTCGTGTGGTACACGGGCCAGTTCTACGCGCTGTTCTTCATGCAGATCACGCTGCGGCTCGACTACTTCACGACGTACCTCCTCATCGCGGCGTCGCTCATCATCGGCACGCCGGGCTTCATCCTCTTCGGCTGGCTCTCCGACAAGATCGGCCGCCTCAAGATCATCCTGGCGGGCTGCCTCATCGCCGCGGTGACGTACTTCCCGCTCTTCAAGGGCCTCACGCACTACGTGAACCCGGCGCTCGAGGACTTCCAGAACCGGACCAAGATCTCGGTGACGGTGGACGAGGCGACCTGCAACTTCCACCTCTTCGTCGGCCCCTGGAGCAAGTTCTCCGATTGCGACAAGACGCGTGACTACCTCACGAAGCAGGGCCTCTCGTTCGACAGCCTGCAGGGCGCGCCCGGCTCGCCGCCGGTCGTCAAGATCGGCGACGTCGTGGTCCAGGGCTACAACGACAAGGCCATCTCGGACGCCTTGAAGGCTCAGGGCTACCCGATGGGCGGCGCGGACAAGAGCAGGGTGAACTACGGGATGACGCTGCTCATCCTCGTCATCATGGTCATCTACGTCACCATGGTGTACGGGCCGATCGCCGCGTTCCTCGTGGAGCTCTTCCCGACACGCATCCGCTACACGTCGATGTCGCTCCCGTACCACATCGGCAACGGCTGGTTCGGCGGCATGCTCCCGCTGACCGCCACCGCGATCGTGGCCCTGAAGGGCGACATCTACTACGGCCTCTGGTACCCGATCGTCGTGTCGATCATGACCGTCGTGGTCGGCGGCCTGTTCCTGCGCGAGACGAAGGAGCGCGACATCACGACGTACGAGCACTGATCGTCGCGAAGGCTGGATCATGGGACGCCCCCCGCGCGCCGGCGCGGGGGGCGTTCTCTTTTGAGACCGCGGCCCCGACCTTCACCCCCGCGGCCGCACGACCGTGACCGTGCACGGCGCGCTCGCCATCACCTTCATGGCGACGGTGCCGACGAGGCCGCCCAGCGCCGCGTCGCGCGGCGGCGCGCCGATGAGCACCTGGTCGACGTGGTTTCGCCGCGCGTAGTCGAGGAGCGCCTCCGCCGCATCGCCGGACTCGATCACGTGGTGCGTCACCTGCCCGGGCGCGAGGTCGAGGCCCTCGGTCCAGTGGCGCAGGAGCACGAGGTGGCGAATGCGCTGGCTCGTGGCGCCGAGCGCCGCGCCGGCCGGATCGGACGCCGGGCGGATCACCGCCACGCACGCGAGGCGCGTGTCCGGCGCCGCCCGGACGAGCCGCCGCGCCTCGGCGCGGAGCGCCTCGTTCCGCTCCTCGTTCGTGTGCTGCGTCGCGATGGCGACGAGGACGACGCGCGCGCCGCG
>DASSQM010000209.1:0-11428 GCA_035702465.1 Anaeromyxobacter sp.
CATGTCCGTGCCCGGCGCGAGCGCGGCGATGCGCCTGCGCAGGAGCTGGACCTCGCGCATCGTCTCCTTCTTCTCGAGCGCGCGCTCGAGGACGATGCGCAGCCGCGGGACCTCCAGCGGCTTCTCGATGAAGTCGTACGCCCCTTCCTTGATGGCCTGGACGGCGGTCTGGATCGTGCCGCGGCCGGTGAGCAGGACGACCGGGCAGTCGGGCAGCTCGGCCCGGAGGGCCCGCAGGAGCCAGAGGCCGTCCATGTTCGGCATCACGAGGTCGGTGAGGATGACGTCGGGGTGCCACTCGATCGAGCGCCGCAGCGCCTCGGTCCCGTCGCTCGCCGTCTGGACGTCGTACCCCCAGCGCTGCGTCAGCTCCGCGAGCGCGTCGCGGCTGTCCGCCTCGTCGTCGACGATGAGCACGCGGTATCTCATTCGCGTTCGATCCTCGGAAGCGCGAGCGACAGCTTCACGACCTCGGGCTTGCGGTCCTGCGTGAACGTGCCGCCCAGCCCCTCCGCCGCCGCGCGCGCCACCTCGCTGTAATACCGGAGGTCGGGGTCCGGGTCACCGGGCGTATGCTCGATATCCACGACGGCCGACCTGCCGTTCACGTCCGCCCGCCCGACGAGCCTGCCCCCGTCGGGCGTCTCGGCGAGCGCGCGCGCGAAGAGGCCCAGGAGGAGGCGACCGGCCCGCGCGGGATCGGAGGAGGAACGGACGGTCCCCGGCTGCGCGTCGATGGAGAGCGTCATCCGCCGCCGCCGCCCCTCGTGCGCGAAGAGGCTCCCGATGTCCGCGAGGAACGCGCCGACGTCCGTGTACCCGAGCGGCGCGCCGGGGTCCGCGACGTCGAGGAAGCGGCGGAGCACCTCGTTCACCCGGGCGATCTGGTCGCGCACGGCGCGGAGGTGCGCCGCGGCGGCCGCGCTCGCCTCCGGCGACGGCGCGAGCTTCTCGCCGAGGAGCGCGATCTGCAGCGACATCGCGTTGAGCGGGTTCTTGATGTCGTGCGCCACCCCCGAAGCGAGCCGCACGAGGCCGAGGGAGCGCATCGCCTGCTCGAGCCACTCGTCGGCGCGCGGCATGCGGACGACGAGGAGGGCGCCCGGGCCGGACGGGATCCGCTCGAGCTCGACGCTCGCGCCGCCGCGCACCGGCACGTGCGCCACCCTCGCGCCATCCCCCGCGAGGAGCGCGCGCAGCTCCGGCACGTCGCTCGCGCGGGCGCGGAGCGATCCCGTCGGGTCGTCCCCGGCGAGGCCGAGCGCCTCGACGAAGCCCGGGTCCGCGGCGACGACTGCGCCCGAGCGATCGACGAAGGCGGCGCCTGCGGCGAGTAGGTGCATTCCTGTCATCCCCGGGCCGGGCCCTGAGATGCGTCGTGGAGCGTGCTATTTCAAGCCTGCCCGGAGCATAGCCTACACTGTCCAACGTGCCGATTCCCCCGATCCGACGCTGGCGCACACTCCCCGTCCTGCTGGGCCTCCTCGCGGGTTGCGCCGCGCCGCGGCAGGCGACGACTCCCGCCGGAGCGCCCGCCGCCGAGGGCGCGCCGCCGCGCGGCGCGCCGTCGCTCCCCGCGCACGGCGGGCCGATCGCGGCGGCGCCCTCCCCCGCACCCGCGCCGCGCGTGCTCGCCCGCGCGACGATCGGCGCGGTCGGCGACGTGCTCATGCACGAGGCCGTGAAGCGGAGCGCCGAGGCGCACCGACGCGAGGCGCCCGACGGCGGGTACGCGTGGCTCTACGCGCCGATCGCGGACCTCCTCTCCCAGCCGGATCTCACGTTCGCGAACCTGGAGACGCCCATCGCTCCGGAAGCCTCGTCGGGGACGCGCGAGTACGTGTTCAACGCGCCGCCGGAGGCGCTCGGCGCGCTCCGCCGCGCGGGGGTCGACGTCGTCTCCGTCGCGAACAACCACGCCTTCGATCAGGGCCGTCCGGGGTTCGAGGAGACCCTCCGCCGCGTGCAGGCGGCGGGGCTGCGCGCCGTCGGCGCGGGGCCGGCGGACCGGCCGGCGGGGCCGGTGCACGTCGCGGCGGGCGGTCTCGACCTCGCGTTCCTCGGCTGGGCGCACTTCTTCAACCAGGACGGAAACGCGTGCGCGCCGCAGAAGGCGGGCGCGCCGGCGTGCGTCCAGGCGGCGCTCCTCGACCGCGCGCGCGCCGTGGAGGCGGTGCGCGAGGCGGCCGCGCACGCGGACGCGGTGGTGGTGTCGCTGCACTGGGGCACGGAGTACGAGCAGCAGCCGCGGGCGGAGGACGTGGAGCTCGCGCACCAGCTCGCGGACGCGGGCGCGCTCGTCGTGCTCGGCCATCACCCGCACGTGCTGCAGCCGGTCGAGCTGTACCGGCGCGCGGACGGAGCGACCGCGCTCATCGCCTACTCGCTCGGGAACTTCGTCTCGAACCAGTCGCGCAAGTACGTGCACGGCGTCACGCCGGAGAAGGTGGCGGCGACGTGGGACGGAGCGCTCCTTCGCGTCGCGCTCGCCCGGCGCGACTACGGGCGCGGCGTCGTCCGCACCGAGGTGGACGGGGTGGACTTCCTCCCGCTCTGGACCGAGAACGACACCGCCGAGATCGACCGCAAGAAGGAGCCGGATCGGCGCGCCGCCATCCGCGTGGTCGCCGTGGACCGCGCGCTCGCCGAGGTGCGCGCCGAGCTCGCGCGCATGCCCGACCCCGTGCCCGCGGACGCGCGCGACCGCTTCGTGGCGCTCCGGCGGCGCGAGGCGCTGCTCTCCTCGCGCCGCGCCGCCGTCGCCGCGGTGATGGGCGAGGACCTGCTCAGGTCGCTCTCGCCGTCCGAGCTGGCCGCGTCGGAGCCGGCACCGCGCCCTACGGCTGCCGCGGCCCGGTGACCGGCCGGATGATCTCGCTGGGGGGGCGATGAGGCTGGGCACCCCGGGCCCCCGCTCGCGCTACCGCGGGCCGGTGACCGGGCGCGCGTGGCCGGTGTCCGCCGGCTGGACGTCCGGTTTCGCCGGCACCTTCAGCTCGACGAGCTCGATCCCGATCCGCTGCGCGAACTCGAAGATGCGGCTGTCCCGGTAGAACTCGCCGAAGACGATGCGGCGGCAGCCCGCGTTCGCGATGAGCTTGAAGCAAGGCCAGCACGGCGACGCGGTGGTGTAGATGCTCGCGCCCTCGATGGCGACGCCGTTCTTGGCGGCCTGGATGATGGCGTTCGCCTCCGCGTGAACCGTCGCCACGCAGTGGCCGTCCTCCATCATGTGGCCCACCTCCGTGCAGTGGGGGAGCCCGCGGATCGAGCCGTTGTAGCCGGTCGAGAGGATGGTCTTGTCGCGGACGAGCACGGCGCCCACGTGCTTGCGGTCGCAGGTCGCGCGCGTGGCGACCACGCGGGCGATGTTCATGAAGTACTCGTCCCAGCTTGCGCGCGTATCCATCGGACCTCCCGAAGCTTATCGATCGTACCGCACGGGGCCGACGCTCCGGCTCGGCATCGGGATTAACATCGCGGGATGCAGAAGACCGCCGCAGCGCTCGCCCTCTCGCTCCTCGCCGCCGCGACCGCCCGCGCCCAGGTCCCGGGCGGTGCAATGATGCCTCCGCCGTCGCTCGTCCCCGTACCGGGCGCGCCCCGGCCGGGAACGGCCCGCGCCGAGCCGCCGCCGAAGGCTCCGCTGCCCCGCGGCGCGGTGCTCGACGAGGTGTCGGGGGTCGTGCGCGAGGTCGACCGGCAGACGCACAAGCTCACCATCGAGTCGGTGTCGGGCCCCGTGACGCTCGCGCTCGACCGGAACACGATGGTCTACACGGCGAGCGGCCTCGGGACCGTCCTCGACCTCGCGCCCGGCCAGCAGATCCGTGCCGGCCGCAACGCGGACTACCTCGCCTACTGGGTGCAGCTCCGCGTGCCCCCGAAGGCCGAGCCGGCGCCGACGCCGGCGCAGGGCACGGGCCCCGCGGGCGGGGCCGCCGCGCCGGCCGGCGAGTCGACCGGAAAGGGCGCCGGACCCGCCCCGACGCCGCCCACGTCGGGTCCCGGAGCGGTGCCTCCCGGCAGCAATCCGCCCGGCTCGAGCGGCGGCGGGACTCCCCCGTCGTCGGGTGGCGCGACGCCGTCGGGCGGCGCGACACCGTCGGGCGGAGGCAATTCGGGCGGAGGCAATTCCCCGCGGTAGGGGCGTCAGCCGTCGACGTCGGCCGTCCGCTGATCGCCGAAGGCCGATCGCTGCTCGCCGACGTCACAGCCGCGGCGCGGCCGGCGTCGCCACGGCGCCGCGCGAGGCCTCGGCCCCGCCGAGCAGCCGCGCGAGGCCGCTGTCGCCGAGGAACCTCCGGATCTTCGCGGCGGGCGCGACGAACGTCTCGCCCGGCATCGGCACGTCGAACGAGTACTCCTCGTCCTTGCCGAAGGCGACGCGCGCGGTCCGGTAGCCCTCGACGAGCCCCACGAGCCGGCCGCTCGGGACGTCGAACACGCCGCCGCCGGAGCTGCCGTAGCCGATGGGCGCGTCCGTCTTGAGCGCCTTCGGCGCGCGCGGGGCCTGGGCGTTCTCGGCGAACTCGTACTCGACCTGGGAGACGATGCCGGCCGCGACGGAGAGGCCCTTGCCGAAGGGCGCGCCGATCACGACGAGGTCGTCGCCGAGGTCGAGGCCGTCGTCGGCGGCGAGCTGCGTCACCGGGAGCTGGCCGCTCACCTCGAGGACGGCGAGGTCCGTGTCGGGCACGCGGCCGCTCGCCTTCACGGTGGCGAGGAGGTGGGTCTGGCCGCCGCTCGGGAGGACGCGGATCTCGACCGGCGACTTCCACGACTTCGCGGGCTCGACCACGTGCGCGTTGGTGAGGATGTAGCTCTTCCCGCCGTCCTGGGCGAAGGCGATGCCGGACGCGCTGCGGACGACCTCGCCGGCGGCGGTGACCTTGATGCGGACGGCGCTCGGGAAGACCTTCTGCACCGTCGTGGCGCGCGGGTTCGACGCGCGCGGGGACGAGGCGCCGAGGAGCGGCGCGGCGACGATGACGAGGCCGGCGGCGAGGGCCGCGGTTGCGAAGGCGGTCAGCAGTCGGTTTCGGAGCACGAGATCCGAACGAGCGTGCGGGGAGTGGCATTCCCCGGGGGGGCGGCAAGACCTCGACGGGCCGCGGTCGGGCGCGCGTGCGCATGCCTGCCCGCTCGCGCAGGCGGTAGGGAGCGGCTCGGGCACATTTCGCTACGCGAAAAGTGCCCGGCCGGATTTCGAATTCCGCCTGGCTAGTCCTCGTACCGGCGGCGGAGCAGGAACAGCACCGCGTCCTGGGCGCAGTGCTCGCAGTAGCCGTACCGCTCGCGCAGCGTCCGGAGCGTCCCCTCGACGCGGGCGCGCGACTTCTCGTCGAGCGAGGCGCGCTCGTCGGAGAGGTAGCGGAGGACCTCCTCGCGGCTCTTGCGGAGCTGCCGCTTCCGCTCCTCGAAGTAGTGATCGCGCAGGCGCCGGAAGAGGTCCGGGAAGATGGCGGCGTAGTCGATCTCGGCGCCGTCCGGGTGGTCGAGACGGAACGCGCCCACCGCGGCGATGAGCCCGCGGCGGAAGTTCCGCCGGTCGTCGCCGGGCGGCATCACGATCTTCTCGATCTCCGCCATGCGCTGCTCGTCCGGCGGCTCGTACTCGCCGGTGACGGCGTTCCGCACCTTCTCGCCCTTCACCCAATGTGACACCATGGTCACGTACCGGACGAAGAGCTCGCGGTACTGGGCCTCGGACACGAACCCCATCGAGTCGCGGATCTCCTCGTCGATGACGTCGAGGTACTCCGCCTCCGTGACGCGCACGAACTCCTCGTGGTCGTGGAAGCCGTCCACCACCTCCTGCTGGAGGAACTCGTGGACGCTCTTGTCCTTGCAGAGCGCCTCGAGCTCCGTGAGGACCGCGAGCGGCGTGAGGCAGCGCGTGCCCTCGGCCTGCGCGGCGTTGAAGAGCGCCGTCTTGATCTCGCGCGCGGAGGCGCCGCTCCGGCCCTCGTAGTTCGGGTACACCTCCGACTCGCGGTAGAGGTCCGGCGCGTGCTTCTTCAGCACCTTCGCCTGCGCGAGCGAGAGCCGGTCCGGCGCCTCGCCCGTGTCGTAGAGGCGCAGCTTCTCGAGCGGGGCGAGGTCGTCCACCATCTCGCGCAGCTCGCCCGAGTAGCGCTCGGGGATGGGGCGCTTGAGCCGCGTGAGCACGGCCCACAGCGCGGCCACGTGCGTCGTGTGCGGCGCGACGTGCTTCCCCACCGAGGCGGACGTGATCTGGCGGTCGTAGATCTCCCGCTCCACCGACGCGCGCCGCAGGTACGGCACGCGCACGAGCTCGAGCCGGCCCTTGAACGACGCGAACTCGGGCGTCTCCTTGAACGCTGCGAGCTGCTTCTCGTTCGCGCTCGCGAGCAGGACGAGGTCGAGCTGCAGCACGAAGTGGTCGAGCGAGACGCGCCCCGTCTCGCTCGTGCCGAGCAGGTACTTGAACGCCTCCGGGTTGCGCTTCAGGAGGTCCGAGTACTCGATGACGCCGCGGTTCGCGGACACGAGCGGCCCGGACGGCTCGAAGAGCGACACCGAGTGCAGCGCCGGCGGGAGCTGCGACACGCTCCGGTCGGCCGTCACCTGCCGGTAGCCGGCGTCGACGGCGATCTGCGGCTCGACGGTGACCGCGCCCTGCTGGTAGCGGGCCGAGGCGTACCAGCGCTCCACCTGCACGTGGCGCAGCACCTTGAGCCAGTCGCCCTGGTATGCGCTCAGGAGCGCGTCGTTCACCGCCTTGCAGGTGTGGCAGGGCTCGCCGTCGAGGAGGTAGTCGGAGAGGACGAAGTCGGTCTCGCGCGCGCCCTCGCGCGCGCTGGGGCGGCAGTGCTCCTCGAGGAGCTTCCGCCGCTCGTCCTTGGGCACGAGGAGCAGCGGGTGGTCCCTCATCGGGCACGAGAGGCGCGCGTCGAGCGCCTCGCCGTCGAGGTGCGCGAACGAGGGCAGCTCGGCGACGTCGGCGCGCGGCCCGAAGCCGAGCCCGCCGCCGCCCTTCAGCTTCCGCTCGCTCGGGAAGACCCAGTGATGGAGGTAGAGCGCGCCGTCTCGCGTCCGCGAGTAGGCCTCCATCCCGCGCACGAGCGCGGCGACGATGGAGGACTTCGCGGAGCCGTTCGGCCCGTGGAGCAGGATGAGCTTGTTCACCCGGCCCGAGCGCACGAACGTCCCGAGCGCACGGTACAGGGAGGCCTGGACCTCCTCCTGCCCCGCCACGCGCATCGCGCGCGCGCCCGGCTCGAACGCGAGGTCGAAGAGCCGCCAGCGCTGGACCTTCCCGACGGGCGTCTCCCGTTCCTCGGAGCCGAAGTGATCGAGCACGTCCTTCAGGTACTGCGCGGAGGAGCGCGCGTGCAGACGCGGCGCCTCCACGAATGCCTGCAGGTACTCGTCGAACGACAGGATCGAGCGGCTCTCGACGAAGGCGCCCTTGACGGCGCCTCCGACGTTCGACAGCCAGCGACGCGCATCCATCCGGGCGACCTCCTGGAGCTTCCCTAACGGTGCCCGAGTCCGTTCGCCTTGCCAATGGTCGAACGGGGGTGGGCTCGGCCGCTCCGGCGCCTTCCGTGCCTCGAAAAGCGAGCCGTAGTACGCTCGGACGGCGATGGAGAAGCTGCCGGCCGACACGATCATCGGGATCGACCTCGGCACCACCAACTCGTGCGGCGCCGTGGCGTACGGCGACGGCGAGGTGAAGCTCATCCCGTACAAGGGCGGCGACGTCATCATCCCGTCCGTCTACGCCATCGACGACAAGGGCAACGAGCTCATCGGCCACGAGGCGAAGCGCCAGTGGCAGCTCAACCCGAAGAACACGCTCTACGCCACGAAGCGGCTCATCGGCCGCGCACCGAAGGACGACGTCGTCGAGACGGTGCAGCGCTCCGTGCAGTACCGCGTGCACCCCGGGGAGCAGAACGACGTCGCGGTGGAGTGCCACGGCCGCACTTTCGGCGTCCACGAGATCGGCTCGAAGATCCTGGCGAAGATCCGCGACGTGGCGTCGGACCACCTCGGCTTCCGGGTGGCGCGCGCCGTGGTGACCGTCCCGGCGTACTTCACGGACCGTCAGCGCCAGGCGGTGAAGGAGGCCGGCAGCCTCGTGGGCCTGGAGGTGGTCCGCATCATCAACGAGCCCACCGCGGCGGCCCTCGCCTACGGCATCGGCAAGCACCTCACCGAGCGCGTCCTCGTGTACGACCTCGGCGGTGGCACGTTCGACGTCTCCATCATCGAGATCCGCGACCGCGTGTTCGAGGTGAAGGCGACGGGCGGCGACATCTTCCTCGGCGGCATCGACTTCGACAACGCCATCATCGGCCACGTGCTCGGCGAGTTCCGCAAGAAGCACGGCATCGATCTCTCGTCCGATCCCGTGGCGATGCAGCGGATCAAGGACCTCTCGGAGCGGACGAAGATCGACCTCTCGTCGCGCACGGAGGCGCCGTTCTCGATCCCGTTCATCACGATGACGCCGCAGGGCCAGCCGCTCAACATGGACGTGAAGTTCGACCGCAAGCTGCTCGAGGCGCTCACGCAGCCGCTCGTGGACCGCACCCTCAAGATCATGGCCGGGGTGATGGTCGACGCGGGCGTCAACGCGAAGGACATCGACGAGGTGATGCTCGTCGGCGGGCAGACGCGCATGCCGGTCATCCAGGACCGGCTCCAGAAGTACTTCGGCAAGCCGCCGTCGAAGGGCGTCCACCCGGACGAGGCGGTCGCGATCGGCGCCGCGCTCTACGCCTGGTCGCTCCAGGAGAACTCCGACCTCAAGCTCCAGCTCCTCGACGTCATCCCCATGGCGATCGGCATCGAGCAGGCCGGCGGGATCATGCATGTGGTCTTCCCCCGCAACGCCGCCATCCCGAACGCGAAGGCGATCTCGGCCACGAACTCGCTCGACGGACAGAGCGAGCTCGCGGTCCGCATCTTCCAGGGCGATCACGCGGAGTCGGCGCGGAACGAGATCCTCGGCGAGTTCACCTTCAGCGGCGTGCGGCCGGCGCCGGCGGGGGAGACGAGGCTCGAGATCCTCTTCGAGGTGAACGTGGAGGGGATCCTCACCATGAGCGCCCGCGACCTCGATACGGGGAAGCAGATGAGGACGACGGTGAGGGTGACGTCGAGCTAGCCCGGGGCCGCGCACTCCGCCGGCGAAGGGCTGAGTTCGCCCGTCACGGTCTTCGATGCCCGGCGCGTATAGCGGTCCATGCACGCGTCCCCGTAGACGCGCCTCGCCGCGAGGACGTTGTGGATCGCGCACAGGAGGCGGACGTTCTCGACGGTCGAGGCGCCGCCGAGCGCCGGCGGCGTGACGTCGTCGAACTCGAGGCGCCGCGTGGAGCCGCAGACTCCGCCCGAGTCGAGGCGCCACGAGCAGCAGCCGCCGTCGCGCTTCCAGACCGCGCGGCGGACGTGAGCCGGAACGTGCTGCGGGTTCGACGCGCGGATCTTCGCCTGCGGGCGCTCGACGAGGCCCTTCCTCTTCGCGCCGCGCGCGAGGAGGAGGTCGAGGCCGGCGCAGAGGATGTCCTCGTCGCTCGCGCCGGGGTGCGAGTGCGAGAGGGCGTCCCGCGCCGCCGCGAGCTTCGCGAGGAACGCGCGGGAGACGGTGACGTGGAGGCGCCGGAGGTCCGCCGTCAGCGGTTGCACCTCGGAACGTTCCTGTTGGGGCTGGGTCCGAGAGTTGGCATCGGGTCGTCCTTCCAGTTGAACTGTCGGCCGCGCGAGGTCCAGCGCCGGCGCAGGGGACGGGACGTTCCTCGGTTCGGCGGGAATCGCGGCAGCGGGAACGCTCGTGACGACCGTGCGGCAGGGCGCGTCCTCTCGCGGCCGGAGCTCCGCAACGACCTCCGCCGCCTCCTGCTTGGAGCAGTGGAAGAACCGGGGAAGGACCTCGTGGCGGTTCTCGGGCGTGACCACCTTCGGGAGCTCGACGAGGCTCGTGATGCAGAGGCGACCGTCGCGGATGGGCTCGAGGACCTCCGGGTGGCGCTGGACGAGGGTCGCGGCCGCCTGCCGGTAGTACGCCGCTCCACGCGAGAGGCGGAGCTCCCGGTGGAGGAAGGAGGGTCCGAACTCGGCAAGCGCCGAGCGCTCCCGAGAGAGGAGGTCGGCGAGGCGTGCGGTGACTTGGCGTGCATTCGTCATGACGCGAGCATCCCACGTGTTCCCGGGGTCTCCTGGAATGCACGCATTCGCGTCAGGACGAGGTGGAGAAGGGAGGGTGCTCGGCAACGATCCGGAACGCGGGCGCGCCGCTGACGTCTCGCGGCGCTGCGCTGGACGGGTATTTACGGAACGTCCCGGTTCCTGGGAGTGAAATGGAGCACAACTGCGTCAAGCGCGTTCGTCATCCCTGTTGGGTCTGACACGCGAGCGCACGCGTTCGTCGATCGGCTACGGCCCCCGCCGCAGCCGCGCGCGCCCACCCTCGTCGTGGCCCTCGCCACCGCGGACGGTCCCGCTCCATCCGTCAACCCCGGTCGCGCGGTCTAAGACGCCAGCAGTCGCACCGTGAACCGCTCTACACCCCCAGATACGCCGCCCGCACGCGCGGATCCGCCGCGATCGCCTCGGCCTCCCCCTCCGCGACCACCCTCCCCCGCTCCAGCACCGCCGCGTGCCGCGCGACGCGCAGCGCCGCGCGGGCGTTCTGCTCGACGAGGAGCACCGGCATGCCGCCTTCGGCGAGGCCGGCGAGCACCTGGAGGATGTCGGCCACGAACGACGGGGCGAGACCGAGGGACGGCTCGTCGAGCATGAGGCAGCGCGGGTTGCCCATCAGGCCGCGCGCGAGCGCGAGCATCTGCTGCTCGCCGCCGGAGAGCGTCCCCGCGACCTGCGCGCGCCGCTCCGCCAGCCGCGGGAAGAGCCGCTCCACCGCCGCGATGCGCTCCGCGAGGCGCCCACGCGCGGCGCCGGTGGATCTCCAGGGGCCCGTGCGCGCGTAGCCGCCCACGAGGAGGTGCTCGAACACCGTCAACCGCTCGAAGAGCTGCCGCCGCTCGGGGACGAGGGTCAGGCCCGCCGCCGCGCGCCGCTCGGCGGGGAGGCGGGACACGTCGGAGCCGTCGAGCCGCACCGTCCCGCGCGCCGGCAGGAGCCCGGCGGCGGCCGCGAGCAGCGTCGACTTCCCCGCGCCGTTCGCCCCGATGAGCGCGGTGACCCGGCCGGGCGGCACCGCGAGCGAGACGCCGTGGAGGACGCGGAGGTCGCCGTGGCCCGCATGGAGGTCGACCATCTCGACGCCCGAGCCCGCCGCCGCCGCGAGCGTCCGTGCGGCGTCCGCCGCGGCCGGCGAACCGGCCGCGGGATCCGCGCCGCCCGTCCCCAGGTACGCGTCCACCACCCTCGGATCCGCCCGCACCTCCTCCGGCGGGCCCGACGCGATCACCTCGCCGTGCTCCAGCACGAC
>DASSQM010000210.1:0-3451 GCA_035702465.1 Anaeromyxobacter sp.
CGAAGCCGAGCCCCTCCACGTCCGCCGCCTCGAACGCGACGGTGGGCGGCGTGACCGGGAGCGGCGCGGGGGCCGGAGCGGGACGCGAGTGCGCGCAGCCGACGAGGCCGGCGGCGAGCGCGGCGGAGAGGGCGAGGCGACGCATCGCGGTCGGCGGGGACGGCGCTAGCGGCGGTAGTCGTCGCGGAGCGCGCGGCGGTCCTCGCGCAGCTCCCGGCGATCCTCGCGGAATTCCGCCTTCGCCATCCGGCGGAGCTGCACGAGCAGGCTGCGCTTGCGGTCGAGCGCCCGGCGATCCATGCGGCCGCGCAGCGACTCGAACTCCTCGTCGATGGCGACGACGCGCCGCAGGTCGCGCCGGTCGTCCCTCAGATCCCTGCGGTCGTCGCGCCGTTCGCGGCCCTCGTACGCGTCGCGGCGCACCTCGTCGCGGCTCTTCGCGAGCTCGACGCGGGCCTCCTGCACCTCGCGGGCGAGCGCGCGGGTGGCCTCGTCCTCGACGCGCGCGAGGGCGGCGCGATCCCGGCTCGTCCGCGCGGCGTCGTAGTCGTAGATGATGCGGTCGATCCAGGCGAGGTTCCGGAAGTCCTCGCGCAGCTCGCGCCGATCGTGGCGGAGCTCGCGGCGGTCCTCCGCGCGCTCGGCGCGCCCCGGCAGCGGCTGCGCGCGTCCGAGGGCCGGAACGGCGAGGACGAGCACGGTGGCGAAGGTCGCGCGGATCATGGGATCTCCTGCTCTGCGTTCGGCGGCGGTCGCTCCGCCAAGCGGTACGACGGCGGAGGATTGCTCCGGATTCAATCCGCCCCGCCGCGCGTCCGCAATGTGGGCGCACGTGCGCCGGGCGGCCCGCCGCGCGGCGGCGCGCGTTGCGCGTAGCCCGTCCGGGCGGGGCCGAGCTCCGCCGGCGCGGCACGCGCGCGGCTAGAATGTGCGCCGTGAACCTCTTCCACCGCTGGTACTGCGGCTCCGCGCGCTGGAGGACGGCGCTCCACGACGAGTACCTGCCCGGCGTGCTGCGCGGGCTCGAGCTCGGCGACGACGTCCTCGAGATCGGCCCCGGGCCCGGCGCCGCCACGGACTGGCTGCGCGCGCGGGTGGCGCGGCTCACCTCGCTCGAGATCGACCCGCGCCTCGCGGGCGCGCTCCGCCGCCGCCTCGCCGGGACGAACGTCGCCGTGATCGAGGGCGACGCGACGCGGATGCCGTTCCCGGACGCCTCGTTCAGCGCCGCGCTCGCGTTCACGATGCTCCACCACGTCCCCGCCGAGCTGCAGGACGCGCTCCTGCGCGAGGCCGCGCGCGTGCTCCGGCCCGGCTGCGTCTTCGCCGGGATGGACAGCGCGCCGGGCCTCGTGTGGAACCTCTACCACCTCGGCGACGACCGGAACCCCGTCGACCCGGCGACGTTCGGCGCGCGCCTCGAGGCCGCGGGGTTCGTCGGCGTGCGGGTGCGCACCGCGAAGGCGGGCTTCAGCTGGCGGGCCCGCGCGCGGGTGAGCGACCTCAGCCGACCTTGACCTCGCCGCCCTGCGCGTCCGCCGCGCGCCTCCCGTGCATGAGCTCGACGACGGCCTGGTAGAGCCGGCGCCGCGAGTCGTGGCGCTCGTGGGCGCGCGTGATGTACCGCACCACGACCTCGATCCCGTTCGCGGTGGGCACGACCTGCAGGCCGGGAACGGCCGAGAAGGTCCGCACGCGGTAGCGCGACGTGGTGGAGCGCCACTCGCTCTCCGCGAGCTTCGCGTTCTCCTCCGTCTCCTTCTCCACGAGGTGCTGCACGCCGTCGATGACGGGGTAGGGGTCGCGGCCGACCGGGATGAGCAGCCGTAGCTCGTCCCACATCCACTGCCCGGACGTGGAGAAGTTGAAGTAGTGCCCCTCGATGGCGAACGAGTTCACGAAGGACACGCGGCGGCCCGTGGGGTGGCCCGCGTCGTTCCAGGAGCCGGTCTCGAGGAGCACCGTGTGGAAGAGGCCGATCTCGACCACCTCTCCTCCCACGCCCTTGATCTCCACCCAGTCGCCGACGCGGATGCCGTTGCGGCCCATGAGGATGAACCAGCCGAAGAACGCGACGATGAAGTCCTTCAGCGCGACGGTGAGGCCGGCGCCCGCGAGGCCGAGCACCGTCGTCGCCTGCGCGGGTGCCCCGAAGACGAGGAAGAGCCCGATGAGGAGGGTGACGACGTTCACTCCGAGTCTGGCCACGGTCCGCAGCGTCTCGACGCGCAGCTTCTCGCGCGCCGCGCCGCGGAACAGCCGCTCCACGATCTCGCCGGCGGCGAAGCCGACCGCGAGCAGCGCGACGAGGCCGAGCACGCCCCACAGCAGCCGGTGCAGCGAAGCGCGGACGTGGCCCTCGACGACGCCGATCCACGCGCCGTAGGTCTCGCCGAGCTCCTGGAGATCCTGCAGGCGGCGCCCCATCGCCGCGAGCCGGCGCGGGTCGTCGGCCGGGCGCGCAGCGGGAGCGCCCGCCGCCGGGTGGCCGGCGCGGTCGCGCTCGACGCGCGCGGCGAGATCTGCGCGCCGGGCCGCGAGGCGCTGCGCTCGCTCGAGGATGTCGCCGTGCGCCTCGCCGAGCTGCGCGAGGACGTTGCGGTGCCACGTCCACACGCCGAGGCGCGCCGCGACGCTGCTCGCCGCGCCGGCGGAGGGCGGCGCGGCCGCGGGCGGCCTCGGCTCCTTCTGCGCCGCGTCGTACACCTCGCGCAGGCGACGGATGCGCACCTGCGGATCGCCTCCGGCGCGCTGCAGGGCGTCGCTCGCGGTCGCGAGCTCGTCGCGGCGGAGCTCCAGCTCGGCGCGGGCCACCTCGATCCGGTCCCGGAGCGCGTCGCGGTCGCGCTCGGGGGAGGCGGGGATCCGGACCTCCAGCTCGTGCACCCGCGCCTGCGCCGCGTCGACCGCCTTCTGCGCCGTGTCGCGCGCGTCCGCGAGGGCGCGCAGCTCCGGCGTCTGCGGGACGCTCTCCGCCGCGTCGCGGATCGCCACGACGAAGGCGAGGTCCGTGGCGTGGTCGGCGAGCCGCTCGGCCTGGCGCGACAGCTCCTGCTCCTCGGGCGTCGCGGCGAACGCGGAGAGCTGGCGCGCGGTGAGGAGCGGCCGCATGTCGACGAGGCGCTGCCGGCGCGCGGGCGCCGCGCCGCGGCCCGTCGCGGCCGCCGGCTTCGGCGCGCCCGCGGCGCCGGCGCCGGCCGTGCCGGTGGCCGCCGGGCTGCTCGCCGGTCCCTCCTCGCGCGGGCGCGTGGCGAAGACGCCGACCGCCACGACGGCGAGGAGGACCACGAGCAGCAGGGGGGTGATGCGGCGCGCGAGGCTCACGGCGCGGAGCACACCACGAACGTCGCACCGGGCCAAGAGCCGGCGCGCCTGCGAGCGCCCGCCCGGAGGGATGCGGAGTGGCGAGGGCCCGGCTATGGGACGGCGCATGAGCCAGGGGACGAAGAAA
>DASSQM010000211.1:0-9171 GCA_035702465.1 Anaeromyxobacter sp.
GCGAGCGCCTCGCCCTCGACCTCCTCGGCGATGATGAGGAGCGGCTTGCCGCCGCGCGCCACCTGCTCGAGCAAGGGGAGCAGGTCCTTCATGCTCGAGATCTTCTTCTCGTGGATGAGGACGTAGGGATCCTCGAGGACCGCCTCCATCCGCTCCGCGTCGGTGACGAAGTACGGCGAGAGGTAGCCGCGGTCGAACTGCATGCCCTCGACCACCTCGAGCGTCGTCTCGAGGCCCTTCGCCTCCTCGACCGTGATGACGCCCTCCTTGCCGACCTTCTCCATCGCCTCGGCGATGATGTTGCCGATGGTCTCGTCGCCGTTCGCGGAGATCGTGCCGACCTGGGCGATCTCCTTCTTGCCCTGCGTCGGCTTCGAGAGCTTCTTCAGCTCGTTCACCACGGACTCGACGGCCTTGTCGATGCCGCGCTTGATCTCCATCGGGTTGTGGCCGGCCGCGACGAGCTTCGAGCCCTCGCGGTAGATGGCCTGGGCGAGCACCGTGGCGGTGGTCGTGCCGTCGCCGGCGACGTCGGAGGTCTTCGAGGCGACCTCCTTCACCATCTGCGCGCCCATGTTCTCGAACTTGTTCTCGAGCTCGATCTCCTTCGCGACCGTGACGCCGTCCTTCGTGATGGTCGGCGAGCCGAAGCTCTTCTCGATGACCACGTTCCGGCCCTTCGGGCCGAGCGTCACCTTCACCGCGTCGGCGAGGGTGTTGACGCCCTTGAGGATGGCCTCGCGGGCCTTCTGATCGAAGACGATTTCCTTGGCAGCCATTCGTTCACTCCGCGTGATTGAGGGTTGGGACTGCGATCAGCCTTCGATCACGCCGAGGATGTCCTCCTCGCGCATGATGAGGTGCTCCTCGCCGTCGATCTTGATCTCGGTGCCGGCGTACTTGGAGAAGAGGATCCGGTCCCCGGCCTTCACGTCGAGCGGCCGGACCTTGCCGTCCTCCAGCACCTTGCCGTTGCCCGCGGCGATCACCTTTCCCTCGATCGGCTTCTCCTTCGCCGTGTCGGGGATGATGATGCCGCCCTTCGTCTTCTCCTCCTCCTGCACCCGCTTCACGATGATTCGGTCCTGCAGCGGACGGATCTTCATGGACGCCTCCTGTCGTGTTCGTCCCGGCCACGGTGGGCGGGAAGCTCCCTGGAAACCTGCTGGCAGTCATACAGAGGGACTGCCAGCGGCGCGCGTATCCTAATGACCGCCTCGATCCTGTCAAGCGACCGGGCGAGACGCGCATCTGCGCGTGGCGAGAACGTTTTTCTATTCCCGCTGGCAGTCGTTTCCAGCGACTGCTTGCCGCGCCCCGGCAGTCTCTCGGGCCGGCTGCCAGGGCGGCGCTGGCACTCGGAAAGCTCATTTGCCACCGGGGGTTGCGGGCGTTCCATCGGCTCCCATACCGTTATGGGTGAGGGCGCCCTCCTGGGAGGGGGGCGGGCGCCACATGGGACCCAAGGAGGGCCAAAGCGGGTGAGCGAGCGGATCGTCGTCGGCAAGAGCGCGCACGAGTTCTTCAGGGAGATGCTGGCGGACGCCCTCTCCCACCGGCGCGCGCGGGTCCAGGAGATCACCGAGTTCTACCTCGTGAACCTCCTCGCGAGCTTCCTCGAGAAGGAGCGGCTGTTCGTGGAGCAGCCCGACGGGAGCGTCACGGTCGAGCCGCTCGCCCTCATCCTCCTGCGCGCCGTCGAGGCCGATCGGCGCGAGCGCGCCGCGCAGCTCCGCCGCCTCGGCGACACCGCGCTCTTCGTCTCCGGCTTCTTCGGCGACTCGCTCGCGCGCTCGCTCGTCGACGTGGGCTACTACATCTCCATGGGCGAGCGCGCGTATGGCGCGCTCGCGGAGAGCGAGCGCGGCGGCGGCACTCCGTTCGTCGAGCTCTCGGATCGGTTCGGCGAGTTCGTCGACCTCTTCGCCGAGATCGCCGAGCTCTCCGACCTGCGCTCGAACCGCGGCCTCATCCGGCTCTACGAGCGGTTCCTCGTCACGCGCTCCGAGCGCGTCGCGCAGCGCCTGCGAGATCGAGGCGTCGCGCTCTTCGCCGGTCCGGGCCCGGCCGCGAAGAAGGGACTCCTCCAGTGAAGAGGCGGCGAGGGGCGGGCGAGACCCTCGCGTTCATCCAGGGCGAGCTCGAGGCCATCTACGGCGTCGAGGCCCCGCGCGTGCAGGAGTTCCTCGTCGGCGGCGAGCTGGCGCGCGCCGCGGGCCGCGCGCCGCGCGCGCCGGAGGAGCTGCTCGTCCTCGAGGAGGAGGACGGCGTGTCCGTCGGGCTCTACCTCGACGAGGCGGTGCTGCGCGCCGCCGCGGAGACGGATCCGCACGATCCGCGCCCGCGGCTCACCGCGCGCGGCGCGCTCGCGCCCGTCGCCTGCGCCGCCGAGGGCATCTCGCACTTCCTCTACGTCGCGACGCGCGCCACCGAAGGCCGGCCCGTCTCGCTCCTCGAGCTCGAGGTGCAGGCGGAGGTCGACAAGTTCGCGCTCTTGCTCCTGCACCTCTGGCGCCGCGGTCTCCGCCGCATGAGCCGCGCGCTGCGACGGCGCCTCTTCGAGCGGGTCCGCTACCACGCGCACCTCGACGCCGAGGCGCTCGATCGCTACCGAGAGGCGAACCGGCTCGGCGGCGGCTACGCGCGGTGGCTCGAGGGGAAGTACGTGGAGGACGCGGACATCGACGGGCTCTTCCGTGAGCTGCGGGCGATGTACCGGCTCGGCGGGGGGGCGAAGCTCGCGTACCTGGGGACGCGGCAGGTGCAGTGAGGGGCCCCCGAGATGCGACGGGCGCGCCGAACGGCGCGCCCGCGTGCCTCGGCGGCTGACCTCGGCGGCCTACCGCAACGTCCGGGTCTGCCCCGCCGGGATCGTCGCCTTCTCCTTGTCGAACTTCCCGGAGAGCGCGTCGCGCACGTTCCGGTCGAACCGGACCTTGCCTGTGGCGATCTCGCGCAGCGCGAGCACGGGCGGCTTGTTCTTCTGCGGCATGAGCGGCCGCGCGCCCGCCATGAGCTGGCGCGTCCGCTTCGTCGCGAGCAGCACGAGCGCGAAGCGGTTGTCCACCCTGGGGAGGCAGTCTTCGACGGTGACGCGGGCCATGAGCCTTCCTTCCTGCCGTGTAAGACCGCGGAATCTATTCGGGTGCGCCGCGCCGGTCAACCTTCTCGGCGGGCCGTCCGGTCGTGCCTCGACCGGGCGAGGCGGCGTCCCGGCTCACGCCTTCCAGAAGTCGCCCGCGCCCGCCCGGTCCTTCCTGAGGTCGTGGCCGGGGTCGAGCTTCACGAACGTGCACATCTCGTTGAGGCGCGAGTAGATGCGGTCGCCCACCCTGCGCGCGAGCGTCATCTGCTCCGCGTCGCGACCGAAGTCGGGCGAGCGCGTGTTGACGCGCGTCCCGGGCTGCTCCTTCACGGGGCTCTCGCGCTCGTCGAGGAAGTAGTTCGTCGCGAAGAGCGTCGGAAGCCCGGAGTTGAAGCGCCGGCTGATGAGCTCGTCCAGCATCGAGCGCTCCCACTCGGTGCCGCGCTCCTTGCCGAGCTCGTCGATGGCGAGCACGGGCACCGAGAGGAGCGGCTTCAGGATCTCCATGTGGCTGCGGTTCTCGGAGAAGCCTGCGCGGATGTCCGAGAGGAGCAGCATGAACTCCACGTACCGGCCGGAGACGCCCTTCTCGAGGGCGAGCCAGCGGAGCGTCGCGACGAGGAGGTGCGTCTTGCCTGCGCCGGGGCGGCCGTAGAGCAGGAACCCCCGCGTCGGCTCGTCCTTGCGGAGCTTCTTCGCGAAGTCCTCCGCGACCGTCTTCGCCCGGGCGTGGTCCGGCGACCAGCCCTTGAAGGTGTCGAACGACGCGCGCGCGACCGCGGCGGGGATCCCGATCCGGTTGAAGACCGAGATCCGCTCGTCGAGGTGGCGGCACGAGCAGACCTGCGCGATCGTCGAGGAGCCGGACGGCACGAGGGTGTAGCCGGTCTCTCCGCAGCGCGGGCAGGCGGCCTGGCAGGCGCAGCGGCGCGCCCGCGCCGGCGCGCCGGGGACCTGATCGACGAGGTAGCCGGACGCTCCGCACTCGGCGCAGGCGGTGTCGGCGGCGGGGGCCATCGGAGGCGCGGAGTCTACACCGATCCGCGCAGGCAGGTGAGCCCGGCAGCGCGGGCGGCGTCGAGGAGGTGCGTCCGCAGCGCCTCGCGGTGCGCGCGCAGGCTCTCCCCGTTGCGGCGCGGGCCCGCGAGGAGCCCGATGCGCGGCCCGAGCGAGCGGCGCTGGGGGGGAGCGAGCCCCGCGAGCCACGCGGAGAGGATCCGCGCGTCCGCCTGCGCGACCGCCCTCTCGACGCGCTCGAGCGGCGTGCCCGGGTGGGCGTCGGCGGCCGCGAGCGCGCGCCAGGCGGCGCGGTAGCCCTCGCGGTCGGCCGCATCCGCGGACCGCGCCGCGTCGGCGAGGAGGTCGCGCGCCCGCGCGAGCCGCGTCTCCGCGGCGGCGTCCTCTCCCGGCGGGGCCGGCGCGTCGCCGACGCGCGCATCGCGGTAGGCGTGCCACTCGTCCTCGACCGCGAACCGAAGCGCCCGGATCGAGCGCGGCGCCGAGGCGCTGCGCTCCGCGCGGTCCTCGAGCCCGCGCCGCAGCCCCCGGCACACCACCGCGACGGGTACCCCGCGCCGCTCCCACTCCGCCACGACCTCCTGGTCGAGCGGCGAGAGCATGAGCCCGCAGCCTCGCAGGCCGAGGAAGTACTCGGCGACGACGGCCTGGTAGTCGAGGGCGGTGGCGGGGAGATCGGACATCGCCGCGACGAGGATAGGCGACGGGTACGACGATCCTCCCCTCGTTCCTACGCGTGCGTCGCGGCCGGCCCGGTCGCCGACAGCGCCGCCATCACCTGCAGCGCGGACGCGGGCCGCCGCGCGGGATCCTTCTCCAGGAGCGCGCCAGCGAGCGCGGCGAGCTGCGGGTCCACCCCGGGGTTCGCGAGCAGGACCGGTGGCGGCCGCGCGGTCAGGATCTCGCGCCACAGCCCGACGGGCTCGCTCGACGCGAACGGCGGCAGGCCGGCGAGCAGCTCGTAGAGGATGACGCCGAGGCTGTACAGGTCGCTCCGCGCGTTGACGGGGAGCCCCTGCGCCTGCTCCGGGGACATGTACCGGTACGTCCCCACGACGCGCCCGGTGTGCGTGAGCGAGTCCTCCGCCTCGGTCGCCGCCTTCACCAGCCCGAAGTCCATGAGCCGCGCGATCCGGTGATCGTCGACCATGATGTTCGTCGGCTTGATGTCGCGGTGGACGAGCCCGCGCGCGTGCACGTACGCGAGCGCGCTGCACACCTGCGAGAGCGCGGCCCGCAGGCGCGCCATGCGCGCGGGCCGGTTCAGCGCCTCGATCACCTCGGGCGACGGCACGGGCCGCGGCGTCGAGCGCGGGGCGTCGACGAAGGTGGGGCGCGCCCGCGGGTATCCCTGCGGCTCCGTCTCCGGCTCGTCCATCATCGCGGCGAGCGCACGGATCGCCTCGGGCCCGACCTGGGCGGGCGCGCGCTCGTCGTCGTCGCCGGAGGTGTCGAGCAGCGACTCGAGCGACGGATCCGCGAGCGTGCCCTCGTCGATCACGGGCGAGAGGAACCGGCGGAGGTCGAGCCCGACGACGAGCTCCATGGCGAGGAACGAGTACCCCTCGTGCACGCCCGCGTCGTACACGCGGACGATGTTCGGGTGATCGAGCGCCCGCAGCACCTCGTACTCCCGGGCGAGCCGCCGGGCGGCGGTGGCGTCGACGGCCGGGGCGGGCCCGAGGACCTTCACCGCCGCGAGGCGACCGGTCTCCTCGTGGCGCGCCCGGTACACCGTGCCGATCCCGCCCCTTCCGATGACGGACAGGAGCTCGTACGGGCCGACGCGGCGCGGGGGCACGGGATCGAGGATAGAGAGCCCTGACAGGGGAATCAAACGTTCCGGGCCGTGCTATAAGCCGCGCGTGGCCGAGCGGACTCTCGTCCAGGAGCTGGAAGCCCGCGTGAAGTCGCGGCCCTTGCCGCGCCACGTCGCCATCATCATGGACGGGAACGGCCGCTGGGCCGAGGCCCGCGGGCTTCCCCGGGTGGCCGGTCACCGCGAGGGGTCGGAGTCGGTCCGCGCCGTCACGCGCGCGGCGCGCCGGGTCGGGGTCGAGGCCCTGACGCTCTACGCGTTCAGCTCCGAGAACTGGGGGCGGCCGGAGGAGGAGGTCGGCGCGCTCATGCAGCTCCTCGCCGAGTTCCTCGAGTCCGAGCGCGGCGAGATGATGGCGAACGGCATCCGGCTGAACGCCATCGGCGACCTCGAGCGGCTGCCCGCGTTCGTGAGGGAGAAGCTCGCCGCCGTCCGCGAGGAGACGGGCCGGAACCGCGACATGATCCTGACGCTCGCGCTCTCGTACGGAGGGCGGCAGGAGCTCGTGGAGGCCGCGCGCCGCGCCGCAGCGGCGCGGGGCGCCGCGCTCGAGATGGCGGACCTCGAGCACGCGCTGTACACCGCGAGCCTGCCCGATCTCGATCTGCTCGTCCGGACGAGCGGCGAGCGCCGCATCTCGAACTTCCTCCTCTGGCAAGCGGCGTACGCGGAGCTCCACTTCTCGGAGATCCTGTGGCCGGACTTCCGCGACGCGGAGCTCTTCTCGGCCATCGCGGACTTCCAGGCGCGCGAGCGGCGCTTCGGCCTCACCGGAGCGCAGCTGGGCCCGCGCCCGGGCGAGTGACCTTCGATGGGCGCGTTCGACGCGAAGAACCGGAGCAACCTCGCGCTTCGCGTCGTCTCCGGGCTCGCGCTCTTCCCCATCGCCGTCTGGCTCACGCTCCTGGGAGGACTGCCGTTCGGCCTGCTCGCCGGCGCCGCCGCGGCCGTCTGCGCGATCGAGCTCGTCCTCATGTTCAGCCGCATCGGCGTGGGCGAGGCGTTCGGGATCGCGTTCGCCGGCGCGATCCCGCTCATGGCCGCCTACGCGGACGGCGAGGCCATCCTCCCGGGCTGGGCAGGGATCGCGTTCGCCTCCGCGACGGTGGCGCTCCTCACCCTGTTCCTCTTCCGCGGGGAGCCGCTCGAGAGCGTCCCGCGCTCCATGTCGACGGTCGCGCTCGCCTGGATGTACTGCGGGCTCCTCATCGCCGCGCTCGTCGGCGTGCGGATCCGGTTCGGGTTCGCGTGGGTGATCATGGCGTTCGTCGTCGCGTGGCTGAACGACACCGCTGCGTACTTCGCCGGGCACTCGTTCGGACGCCACCCGCTGTTCCCGCGGATCTCGCCGAAGAAGACGTGGGAGGGCTTCGCGGGCGGGATCGCCGGCAGCGTCGTCGGCGCGCTGGTGGTCCGGTGGCTCTTCCTCCCCGAGGTGCTGCGGTCGCTGTCGCTCTCCGGCCGGGTCGCGTGGGAGGGCGACGCCCCGACGATCGGCGGGGCCGTCCTCGTCGGCCTCGGCGCCGCCGTGGTCGGCCCCCTCGGGGACCTCGCCGAGTCGATGGTGAAGCGGGCCGCCGGCGTGAAGGACTCGGGCCGGACGATCCCGGGGCACGGCGGGCTCCTCGACCGGATCGACGCGCTGCTCTTCGTGGCGCCGTGGATCTACCTGTGCGCGGGGTGGCTGGCGGGCGGCTGAGCCGCGCCCGTGCTACAGATCCCGCCCGTGAAGAAGCTCGCCATCCTGGGCTCGACCGGCTCCGTCGGAGTCCAGGCGCTCGACGTCGTCGCGCGCTTCGCCGACCGATTCGAGGTGGTGGGGCTCGCCGCCGGCAAGAACGCCGCGCGGCTCGCGGAGCAGGCGCGCCGCTTCCGGCCCCGGCTCGTCTCCGTCGCGGACGAGGCCGTGGCGCGCGAGCTGCGCGCGCTCGTGCCCGCGGGCACCGAGGTGCTCTCCGGCGACTCGGGCCCGGTGGCGGTGGCGTCCCACCCCGACGTCGACTTCGTGCTCGCCGCCATCTCCGGAGGCGCGGGGCTCCGCTCCACCGCCGCCGCGGTGGAGGCGGGCAAGGCCATCGGCCTCGCCAACAAGGAGTCGCTCGTCCTCGCCGGCGAGCTCATCATGTCGCGGGCCGCCGCGAAGCGCGTGCCCATCCTGCCCGTCGACTCGGAGCACAGCGCGATCCACCAGTCGCTCGTCGGCCACAACCGCGCCGAGGTCCGCCGGCTCATCCTCACCGCCTCCGGCGGGCCGCTGCGCCTCGTCCCGGCCGCGGAGCTCGCGTCGATCGGGCCCGAGCGCGCGCTCAAGCACCCGAACTGGTCGATGGGCGACAAGATCACCATCGACTCCGCGACGCTCATGAACAAGGGGCTCGAGGTGATCGAGGCGCGGTGGCTCTTCGGCGTGGAGCCGCGCCGCATCGACATCGTCGTCCACCCCGAGTCGATCGTGCACTCGATGGTCGAGTACATCGACGGCTCCATGGTCGCCCAGCTCGGCATCTCGGACATGCGCGGCCCGATCAGCTACGCGCTCGGGCACCCAGGGCGGCTCCCGCTCGACCTCGCGCCGCTCGACCTCGGGCGCCTCGGGAAGCTCACCTTCGAGCCGCCCGACGCCGACCGGTTCCCGGCGTTCACGCTCGCCTACCGCGCCCTCGAGATGGGCGGCACCGCGCCCGCGGCGCTGTCCGGCGCGGACGAGGCGGCGGTCGCCGCGTTCCTCTCGCGGCGGTGCCGGTTCACCGACATCGCGGAGGTCTGCGCCTCGGCGCTCGACGCCCACGCGCCCGAGCCGCTGCGGTCCGTCGAGCAGGCGGTCGCGGCGAGCGAGTGGGGACGCCGCGAGGTGGAGCGGCGCCTGCGGTGACCCGCCGGGGCCTTCGCGCGGCGAACGCGCCGTCGAAAGGCTAGACTGGCTCGGATGCCGGATCTCCTCCTCAAGGTCGGCTCGATCGTCCTGCTCCTCGGCGGGCTCATCTTCGTCCACGAGCTGGGCCACTTCTTCGTGGCCAAGGCGCTGCGAGTGAAGGTGCTCCGGTTCTCGATCGGCTTCGGCCCTCGCCTGTTCGGGGTGCGGCGCGGCGAGACCGAGTACCGCATCTCGCTCCTGCCCCTCGGCGGGTACGTGAAGATGGCGGGCGACGACCCGAGCGAGGAGGTCGCCCCTGCCGACCGCGGCCGCGGCTTCCTGGAGCAGTCGCCCGCGCGCCGCTTCGTCATCGCCGCGGCCGGCCCCGCGATGAAC